>DATDLO010000165.1:0-5729 GCA_036519215.1 Oxalicibacterium sp. | reverse complement strand
CCATGCGCTTTCTCCTCGGCACGCGCCATCCGCTCTATTCCTTCACCGCCCTCGAACGAGGGCTTCTTGTGCTTGCGCTTGGGTTCAGGATGATAGTGTTGGTGCGTGAATGCAGTCAGCCATGCGATGACGTCGTCCGATGCCGGCAACGTATCGACACGCTCGCCGCTATCCATCTGGCGCGCCGCTTCGTTATAGGAAAGCGTGACTGTCTTGGGAACGGCGAGCTCTTCGCCGTCAAATTCTTCAATGCGCCACATGATGAACCAGCATGGTTCGGGCGCACTGATGTTGAGGAAATAGCCTTCCGCTTCGCTGGTACACAAGTTGAAGGAAAGGTCGTTGAAAAGCCAGCGCACACCTGCAGGATCGTCATGCAGCCGGCGCGGCGCATGCGGGGAACCGGCCTCCCCGACGATTTCGACGGGCTGCCACTGGAAAGTCTGCCATCTGCTCGCAAGCGGCGTGCGCCGCATGACGACGCCGATACGTATCGCTTCCGTCTCCATGTTTCTCCAATGCGGCAAAGCCGCCTTCGTTGCAGTGATGGCGCCGCTTCGGCGCCGGAACCGCATGCCGGTTTGCAGCATGCGGATGCAGGAAGATCAGGTTGCGCAGGCATGTTGCCCGCGCATAGAGAAACATTGCTGTTTCGGGATGACCATACCCCGAAACAGGAACTGCATCAAGCGCAGAAAATTTAATCGTTCTTGACGACGATGGTCGGGAACTTGGACGACATGTCCTTCGCCTTTTCCGCCACCTTGATCGCCATGGTGCGTGCGATCTTCTTGTAGATATCGGCAATCGGGCCTTGCGGATCGGCGATGACAGTCGGCCGGCCCGAATCCGCCTGTTCGCGGATCGACATGGTCAACGGCAATGCGCCAAGGAAATCCACATCGAAATCCTTGCACATCTTCTCGCCGCCACCTTCGCCGAAAATCGGCTCGGCATGTCCGCAGTTCGAACAGATATGCATGCTCATGTTCTCGACGATACCGAGGATGGGGATGCCGACCTTCTCGAACATCTTCAGGCCCTTGCGCGCATCCAGCAATGCGATGTCCTGTGGCGTCGTCACGATCACTGCGCCGGTCACCGGCACCTTCTGCGACATCGTCAGCTGCACGTCGCCGGTACCCGGCGGCATGTCGACGATCAGATAGTCCAGATCGCGCCAGTTGGTCTGATCCAGCAACTGCGTCAGTGCCTGCGTGACGATCGGGCCGCGCCAGACCATCGGCTCGTCCGGATCGATCATGAAACCGATGCTCGACACCTGCAGGCCGTAGTTTTCCATCGGCTCCATCGTTTTGCCGTCCACCGTTTCCGGCCGGCCGGAAATGCCCATCATCATCGGCTGCGACGGACCATAGATATCGGCGTCCAGAATGCCGACTTGCGCGCCTTCGGCGGCAAGCGCCAGCGCGAGGTTGACGGCCGTGGTCGACTTGCCGACGCCGCCCTTGCCGGATGCGACCGCGATGATGTTTTTGACGTTGGATTTCAGCTTGACGCCGCGCTGCACGGCATGCGCGACGATCTCCGAATAGACGTTGGCCGTGACCGAGCCGGCGCCTTCGATGCCGCGCACCGCCTCGACCGCAGCCTTGCGGATTCCATCGATCTGGCTTTTCGCCGGATAGCCGAGTTCAACGTCGAACAATACGTTGTCACCGTTGATCTGGATGTTTTTCGCCGAACGGCTGCTGATCAGATCCTTGCCCGTATTGGGATCGATGACGCCGGACAAGGCTGCCTTGACTGCTTCGATGGTAATGCTCATTGGTTCTCCTGGATTTGGTGGTGCAAGTCTAAACCAATTTGCACCTTGTCCGCTTTGCAAGAATGCGCCGCGGAGCAAGTTTTCGCGTCTTGTCGATACGACATCGCGCTTCATGACGTATCCTCATGTTCCGTCATTGAATTTTCAGCGACGAAACCGCATCTTCTTCCTGGAAAATCCTCATCTTTTCCGGCAAAACGGCGATCCGCGTTCGACAGTGTCGGCGCGAAACACTTACAATACAGGCTTGAAGCTTTCCTCCTGCCATGACCGAAAAAATCATTCCGCTCGCTGACGAGCGGTATCTGAACCGGATACCGATCGTACCGGCACATCTTGAAGCGCCTACCGGGCTGCTGGCGGACAAGCGTGCGCGGCCGCTGCACGACTTGCGGATTTCGATCACGGATCGCTGCAATTTCCGTTGCGTGTATTGCATGCCGAAGGAAGTCTTCGACAAGGATTACCCTTACCTCCCGCACTCCTCGCTACTGACCTTCGAGGAAATCACCCGCGTCGCGTCGCTGTTCGTCGCGCATGGCGTCGAGAAAATTCGCCTCACCGGCGGCGAACCGCTGCTGCGCAAGAACGTCGAAAAGCTGATCGAGATGCTGGCCGCGCTGCGTACGCCCGACGGCCGCGAGCTGGACCTGACGCTGACGACCAACGGCTCGCTGCTGGCGCGCAAGGCGCAGGCGCTGAAGGATGCCGGCCTGAAACGCGTGACGGTCTCGCTGGATGCGCTCGACGATGCCGTTTTCAAGAAGATGAACGATGTCGATTTCGCCGTCACCGACGTGCTGGAAGGAATCGAAGCTGCGCATCGCGTCGGCCTGGGCCCGATCAAGGTCAACATGGTCGTCAAGGGCGGCATGAACGATCAGGAAATCGTGCCGATGGCACGCCACTTCAAGGACACGCCCTACGTCCTGCGCTTCATCGAATACATGGATGTGGGCACGTCAAACGGCTGGAAGATGGATGAAGTGATCCCGTCCGCCGAAGTCATCCGCCGCATCGGCGCCGACATGCCGCTCGAGCCGATTGCAGCGAACTATGCCGGCGAAACCGCCAGCCGCTGGCGCCATACCGACGGCAGCGGCGAGATCGGTGTCATCTCCAGCGTCACACAGGCCTTCTGCAGCGACTGCAGTCGCGCCCGCCTGTCCACCGAAGGTAAGCTCTACACCTGCCTGTTCGCCACCAGCGGACACGATCTGCGTGCCTTGCTGCGTAACGGCAAGAGCGACGAGGAAATTTCCACCGTCATCGCCCACATCTGGCGCGCACGCGATGATCGTTATTCCGAATTGCGCACCGCCAACACATCCGGGCTGAAGGAACGCAAGGTCGAAATGTCGTACATCGGCGGCTGACGCTCCCCAACATTCTTCGAACATAATCACATGGATACCAGCCGCATTACAGGACTCATACTTGCCGGCGGACGCGGCACGCGCATGGGCACGGTCGACAAAGGCCTGCAGGTATTCCGCGGCGCACCGATGGCATTGCACGCGCTGATGCGCCTGGCGCCGCAAGTCGGCCATGTAATGATCAATGCCAACCAGAACATCGCGCCGTATGAAGGTTTCGGCGTTCCGGTCTGGCAGGACGAAATCACCGGATTTGCCGGACCGCTGGCCGGACTGCATACCGGCCTGGTGCATTGCGAGACCGATTTCCTCGTCACCGTACCCTGCGATTCGCCTTTCGTCCCGACCGACCTGGTGGCGCGGCTGGCGACCAGCCTGGAGAAGGAAGACGCCGATCTTGCCGTGGCTGTCACCGGCGAAGGCGAGACGCGCCAGCCGCATCCGGTCTTCTGCCTGGCCAAGGCATCGCTGCTGCCGCACCTGACGCTCTACCTGCAGGAAGGCGGCCGCAAGTTCGACAAATGGTATGCATCGCTCAAAACCGCCGAAGTGCATTTCGACGATGAAGATGCCTTCCGCAACATCAATACGCTGGACGAATTGCGCAAGTACGAAACGGAGTAACCGATGAATCTGCGCAATACCCGTTTTCTCCGCGACTCCGATCTTTCCGCCCTCGACGACGACATGGATAACGATTCCGCTTCTTCCCGCACGACACTGGCCGGCGTCATCAGCTGCCTGTCAGACTACGATCCCGATGCGCTGCCGGTGCAGGATGCACAGACCATCATCCGCCAGTTCATTGCACCGGTATCGGCCGTCGAGAAAGTGGCGATCCGCAGCGCGCTCGATCGCGTGCTTGCCGCCGACATCGTTTCGCCGATCAACGTGCCGTCGCACGACAATTCCGCGATGGACGGTTATGCCTTGCACGGTGCAGACCTGAAGGCGGATCAGGATCTGAAATTGAAGGTTCTCGGCACCGCCTACGCCGGCCGCGCATTCGACGGCAAGGTCGGCAACGGCGAATGCATCCGCATCATGACCGGCGCCGTAATGCCGGACGGCTGCGATACCGTGATTCCGCAGGAATTCACGCGCGACGAAAGCGAATCCGGCGTGACCGTCCCTGCCGGCAGCGTCCGTGCCGGCGATAATCGCCGCCTCAAAGGCGAAGACCTGGCACAAGGCACGCCGGCGCTGCGCAAAGGCAAGATCCTGCGCCCTGCCGATCTCGGCTTGCTGGCATCGCTCGGTATTGCCGAGGTACCCGTGCACCGGCGACTGCGCGTGGCCTTCTTTTCGACCGGCGACGAACTGCGTTCTATCGGCGAGACACTGGACGAAGGCTGCGTCTACGACAGTAATCGCTACACGCTGTACGGCATGCTGACGCGGCTCGGCTGCGACATCGTCGACATGGGCGTCGTCAAGGACGATCCGGTCTCACTCGAAAACGCATTCCGCACCGCCTGCGAAAATGCCGACGCGATCATCACCTCCGGCGGCGTTTCCGTCGGCGCCGCCGATTACACGAAGCAGATGATGGCGCAACTGGGCGACGTGACATTCTGGAAAATCGGCATGCGCCCGGGTCGCCCGATGGCATTCGGCCGGATCAGCTCGCGCGGCAAGGACGCCTTCCTGTTCGGCCTGCCCGGCAACCCGGTGGCCGTGATGGTGACGTTCTACTTCTTCGCTCGCCAGGCTTTGCTCACCATGATGGGCGCATCCGAAGACCAGACGCCGATGACCGTGCCGGTCCGCTCGAAAGCTGCCATCCGCAAGCGCCCGGGCCGCACCGAATTCCAGCGCGGCGTCCTCAGCGTCGGCGAAGACGGCATGCGTGAAGTACGCATCACCGGCTCGCAGGGTTCCGGTGTACTGCGCTCGATGTCGGAAGCCAATTGCATGGTCGTGCTGGAGCACGATCGCACCGAAGTAAAGGCCGGCGACATGGTGAACGTGATCCTGTTCGATGGCTTGATCTGACGCTTGATCTGGCACGAATCGCCGCCATCTGTTCACCGAGCAGACGAAGGAGCGCGACATGAGCAAGAAAAAATGCTGCAAGAGCAAGAAGCCCTGCAAGAATTGCCCACGCAACAAAAAGAAGAAGATCAGCGCTGTCCATGCGGCAGATAATTCCGCTGAATCATGCGATAGTCGCGGGGGCGTGATTGCCATATCGGTCTGGCATGGTGAATATCTCTAGGCCATTTCACGATCCCCGGCTGACCAAGATCAAGTAAGAGCGCATTTATTCGGCATCGACGCATTTCATCCCACTCCCGCTCGGATCAATCCCTCATAGACGCATCGGTTACGTATCGCAACCAGCCGACAGCCCTCACTAAGACCGAAGAAACAGTCGCGGCGACATGCATGCCGCTTATTGCCAAAAAACAACCGTTTCCCCACCGTTTGGATTATGCTGTCCAGAAATATCCGCACAGGATAAGTATGGCTCGGACTGCCAGCGGTTTCGTCAACCATCGCGATGCAATCCGGCACACTAGTGTTACTAAGGGGAACACTATGTCTGGACAAGCGGCATCCGG
>DATDLO010000164.1:0-10814 GCA_036519215.1 Oxalicibacterium sp. | reverse complement strand
CTGAAAACGATTACCCGGAGAACGGAAACCGCCAGAAGGATTCGCGGGCGTCGGAGCGAATGGATTGAATGTCAGCGTAATCGTCTGCGAAGCGGGCACGACACCGGCAGCGACTTGTGCGCGGTTGTTGCAGGAAGTGCCGCTGCAATAGGCATTGGCAGGGTTTTGTCCCGGCCCCAGGTTGTAGACAACAATCCAGTTGCCCGCATGAATTTGCTGCTCAGGGTTGGTCGACAACGCACCAACCACTCTGAAACTTGTATCGCTTGCAGTCGTAAAACTGAGTACATTTCCGCCGAGCGCCGTATCGTCTGAATCGGTCAGATAACGGCCACCAGTACTCGTCAGCAGAAATTCCAGATAATTTTTTCCGCCAGAAGATGTGAGGCGCACGCTGTTCGGCAATGCCCGCCGCACCTCACGCGAGATGCGACGCACTGCCGTATCAGCCTCATCTGCCAATTTCGCACGCGCAACCAGATCGACATATCCCTGCACCGGTGCACGAATAAAAACCGCCACTGCGGCGGCAATGATTCCCGTGATCACGATGACGACAATCATTTCCACCAGCGTGAAGCCACGCTGGGAAACCAATACCAAGTAATCGCGACCGGTTACTCTCATTGTTCTGTCCCCGGCATATAACGGGTACGATAACCATCCAACCGGATGGACTCCGAACCGTTCGTTACCGTCACAACGATATGCAATGCGTCGCTGGCGCCAACCGAATCAAGAGCGGCGTTTTGAATAGTCACTTTTGCGTTGTAATTGGCAAGCGCAGGAATCGGATTGTTCTGGATATCGTTGACTGGTCCATCGTAGCCAGCCAAACGGGTATCCGTTCCATTGCTGACCGTACAGGGCGATCCATCAGCCGTCATTTCGGCAGAACAATAGGTAAACGGTGCCAGCGATGCTTCTTCCATCAAGGATTCTGCGATCGATAACGCTTGCTTACGTATCTGCGGATCGGCGCTATTGGCCGTCGTGAAATTTATCACCAGCAGAATGCCTGCAACGGCAACGCTGACGATGACGATAAAAATGATCAGTTCCACCAGCGTGAAACCGGAAGAGGTTTGTCGGGAAGAAAATGCACGGCTATTGATGCACATAGCCTGTTTCCTTCTCGATATAAAAGCTTTGCGTCACGCCACCTATTGTCAGGTTGAACTGCGTTGTGGCTAGATCGGCAGTAGATGCCGTATTGAATGGTTTTCCTAATCCGTCGAAATAAAAGGACATGACCGGACTGATAGATACATCGCTATGCGACAACGTCGCTGGCTTGCCTGATGACATTAGAACCGCCGGATCGCAATTATTCTGGATACCCAGCTTAATTTCGTTCGAGCCAACGCATATATAGATATTGCTATTACGCGCCACGGCAAGTTTTTGCGCATAACGCATCATCCCCTGCGCCTCGTCTCCGAGCGAACGCGCGTCAAAAGTCCCACGATCAAAAAATCGCGGTATGACAAATAACGACAGGATTCCCAGCAGGATCAGAACCATGATCAGTTCGACCAGTGTGAACCCTGTCATTTTTTTCGATTTATGCACGAATTTCCGGAAACCAAAGGAAAACCCGTACCTGTTACCAAGTACGGGTTTTGATGACTTGTCGCAATTAGCAACCGGTATCCGTCTTAGTGATAGTTGGAGCAGTATTCGCTCCCGCAGGCTGGACATAAGTCACCTTGCAGTTTGCAATCGGCGCTGGCGTTGCAGCGTTATCCTGCAGCGAAATAGTTCCTGGCGTTGTGGTGGTATCAAAACCTTCCGTCGAATTCAACGCATCAGCAATGTCAGCCGTCGCTGGATAACCATAAACCAGATTAATGGTTTGGCCTTCCATTACGATGCTGCCCGTGGCATCCGTTTGGGTTTTCACCAACGCCTGGGCATGTGCAATAGCCGCAGCAGATTGAACGGCACCATAAACGCCACTGACAGCTGCCTTACGTGCGTCAGTCGTCATGTCGGTAAAACGAGGAATAGCAGTAACTGCCAAAATTCCCAAAATGACAATCACCACGACCAATTCGATCAGCGTGAAGCCGGCTTGTTTTTTCGAAAAAGATTGCACTTTCATTTAAAGCTCCCTTAATAAAAACAATTGAACTGCTATTCCCATCCATACGGAACGATCTGCGTAACAACTACCCCTTCAACAGTTTTTCCAGCGATCGATCCGCCCTTTCCTGGAAAAGCCTCATTCCCCTTTACCAGCTCTGTCTTGAACCGCAAATGCGGTGTTTCCTTCTTTTCTCGTTCCACTTCACCGCGATTCGAGACGAGGTAAACCAACTCGCGATCCTTCAGATCGAAATACCACTGGCCTGTCTTCACATCGTCCGGCGTACCGAAAAACTCCCCGGCATAATTGGCTGGCTTCTGTAACAGCCAATCGATCGGATTTCGATCAGCCAGAATCGGTGCATCCTTCAATCGGTCTTGCGTGATCAACGATGCAAACCGCAAATTCAATGTACTCTGCAGTGTTCCCACCATCTGTTCCACCGCCGTCTTTTCCGCCAAGCGCTGGTAAGCCCGCAGCCGATCGAGCAGCACGATTGCCAGCGCGCTGACGATGCAGACCACGATCACCAGTTCCAGCAGCGTGAAGCCGCGCGGCGCAACAGCAGGTTTTCTATCCTGCCGTATCGATATGTCCTGCCTCACCGGTGCAATGCCGCCCGGCCGAGATCCCACATTGGCAGGAACACGCCAAGCGCCAGAATCAATACCAGGATGCCAAGGCCGATGATCAGGATCGGCTCGATCTGCGCCGACAAGGTTTTCAATTCGTAATCCACTTCGCGTTCGTACATCGCGGCGATCTCGTCCATCAGGCTGTCCAGTTCACCGGTCTCTTCACCGATGGCGATCATTTGCGTCACCACCGGCGTGAAGACGCCCGTCGTGACTGCCGTGCGCAGGATGCTCTCGCCGCGTTCCACGCCGTCGCGCATCTGCTCGATGCGGGTGGCGAGGTAGCTGTTGTCGACCGTTTGCGCGACGACGTTCAAGCCCTGCACGATAGGCACACCACTCTTGCTCGACAACGCAAAACTGCGCGCAAACCGCGCCAGCGTTCCCTTCAGCATGATCTTGCCGGCGATGGGCAGACGCAGCTTGAATCTGTCCCACTGATACTTGCCGTGCGGCGTATCCGTATACAGCTTGAAGACGACGCCCGCGCCGATCACGATCGACAACATCACCGGCCAATACTGCACAGTGAAGTTCGAAGTACCGATCAGCAGCTTGGTCATGAACGGCAGCTCGGTCTTGAAGCCGGCGTAGACCTTGGCAAATGCCGGGATCACGAAAATGTTGATGATGACCATGGCCACGATCAGCGCCGCCACGACGAAGCTCGGATAACGCAAGGCGCTCTTCACGCGTTGACGCATGTCGCGATCGAATTCCATATAATCGAACAGCCGCAGAAAAACCTCTTCCAACCGCCCGGTCATTTCGCCGACGCGCACCATGCTCAGGTAAAACGATGAGAAGACTTTGGGGTGGCGGCGCATTGCCGTGGACAGTTCGCGTCCCGCATCCAGCGATTCGCGCAGATCCTTGACGACACGCGCAAACGATTTGCTGATGGCCGATTCCTGCAATCCCGCCAGGCCGCGCATGATGGGCACGCCTGCCTTGAGCAAGGTGTACATCTGGCGGCTGAACAATTGCACGTCGATAGGACGTACCTTCTGCTCGAACAGCTTCCCCCACCAAGAATCAGCATTGCCACCTGCAGGTTTCCTGGTGGCGACGATCTCCACCGGCGTGATGCCGGTGCTAAACAGTTGATCGGCGATGACGCCGCTGTCCGGTCCTTCCAGCACACCCTGCAACAGCTCGCCACGCGCGTTGCGCGCCTTGTACGCAAAAAACGGCACATTGATTCCTAAATTTTCTCCATGCGCGAGCGTAAGGAGAAAACGGAGTTGCCTGAGGGCATTTAACAATAATTAACGTAAAAGTGTTGGCGTCATGCATCACTTATTTCCACATGGAAATTAATTCGTGCTAATTCATTTCCATGTGGAAATTAATTCGCTGTGGAAGAAATTGTGAAGTGTTTTTTGTGACGAAGCGATGACTTGTAAATCGCATGCATCACGACGAGCAGATCACGCCCCTATCGAAAACAGATACAAACCTTTTCGATTGGATTTCTTCATGAAAATAAAAATGCCCGTCGAAACGGGCATTGTCGTTAAGCGAAATCTGAATCAGTCTTCGAACTGATTCGTGATGCGCATGGCTTCACTGACGGTGGTCTTGCCGCTGGTGACGAGCGAAACGGCATGATGCCGCAACGTCTGCCCCGCCAGCTGTTCGCGTGCGACACGAATGAAATCGGTGTGGTCTTCGCTATTGGCGGCATGTGCAACAGCGGATGTCATTTCCAACATTTCATAAACACCGGTCCGGCCGCGATAGCCAGTGCCGTTGCAATGCGTGCAGCCGCGTCCGTGCTTGTAACGATGCGATACGACTGCATCGCCCAGTTCTGTCTGCAGCCATTCTCTCTCTGCCGGCAGCGGCTCGTAATCCGTGATGCAGCTTTCGCAGATCACGCGCACCAGGCGTTGCGCCAGCACGGCCTGCAGCGACGAAGCAACCATGTAATACGGCACCCCCATGTCGAGCAAACGGATCGGCGTGCTGACGGCATCGTTGGTGTGCAGCGTAGACAGCACGAGGTGACCGGTCAGCGCGGCACGCATGCCGATCTGCGCCGTTTCCTGATCGCGCATCTCACCGACCAGCACCACGTCCGGATCCTGACGCAAGGCCGAACGCAGCACGCGCGAGAAACTGAGATCGATTTTTTCGTTGATCTGCACCTGGTTGATGCCCGGCAGGCGGTATTCAACCGGATCTTCCACCGTGATGAGCTTGCGCTCGGCGGTGTTGAGTTCTGCCAGTGCGCCGTAGAGCGTCGTCGTCTTGCCGCTACCGGTCGGGCCGGTCACCAGCACCAGCCCGTTCGGACGATGAATGATGCGACGCAGGCGCTTCACCATTTCCGCCGGCATGCCGATCGAATCCAGCATCAGCATGCTGCCGCCCTGGTTCAGCAGACGCATCACGACTGATTCACCGTATTGCGTCGGCATCGTGGAAATACGCACGTCGATCTGGTGATTCCTGACGCGGATCACGAAGCGTCCGTCCTGCGGCAGGCGTTTTTCCGAAATGTCCAGATCGGACATCAGCTTCAGGCGTAATGCGAGCGGCGCGGCAATCTTGATATCGGCTTCGGTCTGCAAGTGCAGCACGCCGTCGATGCGAAAACGAATCTGCAGGCGGCTCTCTTGCGGTTCGATGTGGATATCCGATGCACGCACCTGGGTCGCATCGTCGAACACCGATTGCAACAGTTTGACGACCGGCGCTTCTTCCAGTCCTGGCGCCAGTGTCTGCGCACCGAAATCGACGTGGTTGTCGCCCAGATCCTGTTCCAGCTCGCGTGCGAAATCGGTGATTTCTTCGGTACGGCGATAGATACGGTCGATCGCATGCAGCAGTTCGCTCTCGGTAACGACGGCCAGTTCGATGTCGCGCTTGATCGTGCGTGCGATTTCATCGTAGGCGAACAGGTCGGTCGGATCGGCCATGCCGATCAGCAGTGTGTTGCCGCGATCCTCCAGCACGATGGCGCGAAAGCGGCGCGCCACGGTTTCCGGCACCATGCGCACGGTATCCGCATGCAGGTTGTAGAACTTGATGTTGATGTAGGGGATATCCAGCTGGCGCGCGATGGCATGGGAAATCTGCTCTTCGCTGACGAGTCCGTTTTCCACGAACACGCGACCCAGCTTGCGGCCTGTGCGCTTCTGCTCTTCCAGCGAAAAGGCCAGCTGATCTTCTGAAAGTAGTTTTTGCTGAACCAGGATTTCGCCTAGCCGAACCTTTTCGGGGCGTGCCATAGATGCCTCTTGAGGAAAATGTGCGAATGCATGCCAGACGGAACTAAACCGGAACCACTACAGCGAAGCCCATTCGGCGCCGTATTTTGAAGGAATAATTCGGCGCAGGTCAAAGGAAAGGTCCCGCATCTGACAATTGTTTGCAGATTGTTTCGTACAACCCACACATGGCAGCTGCCGACGGCAGCCCGCGCTTCCTGTATATTCTGTGGCAATTCCATCCTTGCCAGAGCGCCATGTCCGCCGAAATCCAAGCCTCGCGCAACAACGCGACACTGATCCTCACGATCTCCCATCCGGGAACACGCAATGCGATTCATCCCGACATGTTCGCCGCAGCAGTCGAAGTACTGTCCACCGCCGAACGCGACGATTCGATACGCGCCGTCGTCCTGAACGGTGCCGATCGGTTTTTCTGTGCGGGCGGCGATCTGCACAAACTGCTCGATCTGCGCGCTGCAGGATCGGGCGAACAGATGGATGCGGTCGACGGCCTGCGCGGCTGGATCGAGGCGATACGCGATTGCCCCAAACCAGTGATCGCTGCCGTCGAAGGCGGTGCCGCCGGTGCCGGTTTTTCGCTGGCACTGGCGTGCGACCTGATCGTGGCTGGCAATACGGCGAAATTCGCGATGTCCTACGTGAAGGTCGGCCTGACGCCGGACGGCGGCGCATCGTGGTTCCTGATGCAGTCGTTGCCGCGCCAGCTGGCGACCGAGATGCTGATCGAAGGCGAACCGGTACAAGCCGCACGCCTGCAGTCGCTCGGCCTCGTCAACCGGCTGGTGCCGGACGGCAGCGTACTGGATGCTGCGCTGGACTGGGCCGACAAACTGGCGGAGCTGTCACCGCATGCCGTCGAACGCATTAAGCTGCTGACGCGCGAAGCCAGGGACAATAGCTTGTCGCGTCATTTCGAAGCAGAGAAGCAGCACTTCGTCGATTGTCTCAATCATCGCGATGCGCAGGAAGGCATACAGTCCTTTCTCGACAAGCGCGCATCGCATCGCAAGTAACCCGACTAATTAGTACAGCATAAATCTCCACTTGCGGGCCGCTGCATGGCGCCGCAGGGTTTCGCTCGCGTGAAAAATCCCTGCGCAAAGCAGAGATAGCCGCATTTCTGCATAATCCTGTTCATTCGCGTGCCTACTCACGCATTGCTTGCTGCATCGACAGACACAGGAGAAAAAATGATCGACGCCTATTCCACCGCCACGCCTAACGGCCACAAGATTCACATCATGCTGGAAGAATGCGGCCTGCCCTACCGGCTGCATCACATCAATATCAATACCGGCGACCAGTTCAAGCCGGAATTCCTGAAGATTTCGCCGAACAACAAGATCCCTGCCATTGTCGACAGCGACGGGCCCGATGGCATGCCGATGTCGCTGTTCGAATCCGGTGCCATTCTGGTTTATCTGGCGAGCAAGGTGGGCAGGTTTCTGGGCGACACCGACCGCGAGAAATTCACGACGCTGCAGTGGCTGATGTTTCAGATGGGCGGCGTCGGCCCGATGCTGGGCCAGGCGCATCACTTCCGCCTGTACGCTCCGGAACAAATCGACTACGCAGTCAATCGCTATACGAATGAAGCGAAACGCCTGTACGGCGTCATCGATCGCCGACTGGCGGAAAGCGCTTATCTCGCGGGCGACGCCTACACGATCGCCGACATTGCCACCTTTCCTTGGCTGCGCTCATGGGAAAAACAGGGCGTGACGCTGTCCGACTATCCGCATCTGGAACGCTGGTTCCACGAGATTGCCGAACGTCCGGCCGTGAAGAAAGGCACCGGCATGCTGGTCAGCGAACGCCAGCCGATCGCGGATGCCAAATCGAAAGAGATCCTGTTCGGCGCAACGCAATACGCCAGACGCTGATCCAGACTGTCTTTATTGCTGGGAGTGCGTCAGCCGGCGCACGCGTCCAACATCCGGCACCTCACTCTCAGCACCAGCAGAGTCCGATCGCATTCGCGCTTCTTTTGCATCAGCAGCGTCCCAATTTGCTGCGGCGTGTATTTTTCGCTGAGCAGAATCAGCTAGATGTTCGGGCTGATCCCGCAATACGCCCCGGCTGCCGGATACAGCGGCGCGATACGGTACAGCCCGCATGGGAATGCCGTACACGCCTGGCGGTGAAAATACCGGGTAATACGTATCTGCAACTGATGCAACGGTCTTCGCCGAAAGCCATGCCATTGCCTTCGCAGGCAATCACCTGGAAACGCTGCCGGCCGTCATCACGCACGAACGGAATGCGCGCTCAAACAAAAGTGGAACAGCCGCAATTTGCGCAATCGTGAAAACTGCGAAAAAGGATCAGGAGAAAACGGGAAAAGAGAATAAGAACAGAGAGGTGTGGTGCCCGGAACCGGAATCGAACCGGTACACCGTTTCCGGCGAGAGATTTTAAGTCTCTTGTGTCTACCTATTTCACCATCCGGGCATGCCGCTATTCTAAGACAGCAAACGAATGCAGCAGAAAAAATAAAAGCGCCATCGGCGCTTTTGAAAAACTGGAGGCGGGGGTCGGAATTGAACCGGCGTCTACGGCTTTGCAGGCCGCTGCATAACCACTTTGCTACCCCGCCATGGGGCCGTATTGTACCGCAATTGAAACATGCTTCTGCGGACAACCGATCGCTAAACTTTACTGTCTGCGAATAAAAAAGGAAGCTTCATCAGCTTCCTTTTTTGGAAAATCTGGAGCGGGAGAAGAGTCTCGAACTCTCGACCTATACCTTGGCAAGGTATCGCTCTACCAACTGAGCTACTCCCGCATCGACAGGTGTGCATTATATAGAAATGCCTTGCCGTGTCAAGCAATCTTGCACGGGTGTCAAAGCAAATTTCCGCCGCTTTCCTTGATCAAGGGCCAGGCTTTTCGCAGGTAATAGAACATTGACCACACCGTCAGCACGGCCGCGATCAGCAGCAGCCACTGGCCCCAGATACGCGTATCCAGGCCAAAGAAATTACCGTAATAAAGCAGCATCGGAATCGCGGTCATCTGCGCCATCGTCTTGATCTTGCCGAGTGAGCTGACGGCCACCGATTTCGATGCACCGATCTGCGCCATCCATTCGCGCAACGCCGAAATCGTGATCTCGCGGCCGATGATGATGAAGGCGATCACTGCATTGACGCGGCCGAATTCAATCAGTACCAGCAAGGCGCCGGCCACCATCAGCTTATCCGCCACCGGATCGAGAAAGGCGCCGAAGGCCGAGGTCTGATTCCAGCGCCGTGCGAGAAAACCGTCTATCCAGTCCGTCAATGCCGCGACGATGAAGATCAGCGTAGAGGCCAGGCTCTTGTCGAACGGCCCCAGCCACGAATCGGGCAGATACAGCACGCCGACCATCAGCGGAATCAGCGCCACGCGCAGCCAGGTAAGAAGAATAGGAATATTGACGGGCATATCGGACTTCAGTTTGATGGACAGGCGTGATCCACGATCGCGCACCCGTAATCTAATGCAATTGTCTGTAAATGTCTTCAGCCAATTGACGGGAAATACCTTCGACCGATGCCAGTTCCTCGACGCTGGCATCCATCACGCCGCGCAATCCGCCGAAACGCGCCAGCAGTTTCTGCCGCCGCTTGGCGCCGACACCCTCGATTTCTTCCAGCCGCGAGGTCTGCCGCGCCTTGGCGCGCTTGGCCCGCATACCGGTAATTGCGAAGCGGTGCGCCTCGTCGCGGATTTGTGCGATCAACATCAGCGCACCGGATTCCTTGCCGAGTTCCTGCGGCGCACGGCCGTCGACGAACACCAGCGTTTCCAGTCCGACCTTGCGCCCCTCGCCTTTCGCCACGCCAACGATCAGGCTGATATCCAGCCCCAGTTCGACGAAAACCTGGCGCGCGATCTCGACCTGTCCCTTGCCGCCGTCGATCAGCACCACGTCCGGCATCACGCCATCGCCGTTGGCCACTTTTTCATAACGGCGCGTCAGCACTTGCCGCATCGCCGCATAGTCGTCGCCGGGCGTGATGTCGTTGATGTTGTAACGACGGTATTCACCGTTCTGCATCGCATGATGATGGAACACCACGCACGACGCCTGCGTCGCCTCGCCCTGCGTGTGGCTGATGTCGAAGCATTCGACGCGGAAAGCATCCAGGTCTTCGATTTCGATGCCGAGCGCTTCGACCAGCAAGCGCGTGCGCGTCTGCTGCGAACCCTGCTCGGACAACAGTCGCGCCAGTGCGATTTCGGCGCCCTTCTGTGCCATTTCCAGCCATTGCCTGCGTGATGCCTGCGGCTGGAAGATCAGGTTGATGCGATGGCCGCATTGCTCCATCAGGGCCAGCATCAGTTCCGGCGCATCGACTTCGACATTCAGGATCAGCGTGGACGGAATGAACTTGTCGATGTAATGCTGCGCAAGGAAAGCCTTCATCACTTCCGACGTCAGCGATTCCTCGGCACCGGTCGGTGCGTTGTCCACATGCGTCGGAAAATAGGCGCGATCGCCGAGATGCCGCCCGCCGCGTACCATCGCCAGATTCACGCAGGCGCGACCGCCGTGCACAACGACGGCGATGATGTCGATGTCGGCGTCGCCGACGGTTTCCATGCTCTGCTGATGCAGCACGCGCGACAGTGCCGTGATCTGGTTACGCACGGCGGCCGCCTGCTCGAACTTCAGCTCTTCCGCAAAGGCCAGCATCTTGGCTTGCAGCGCTTCCAGCACTTCGCTCTGCCGGCCGCGCAGGAAGCGCGCAGCGTTTTCCACGTCGGCCGCGTAATCCTCCTGCGAAACGAAACCGACGCATGGCGCACTGCAGCGATGGATCTGATGCAGCAGGCAAGGACGCGTGCGGTTGGCGTACACGGAAT
>DATDLO010000163.1:0-5538 GCA_036519215.1 Oxalicibacterium sp. | reverse complement strand
ATATCGGCGAAACCTTCCGCCAGCCGCAACTGGCCGATACGCTGGAAACGCTGGCCGTGCGCGGCTATCGCGATTTCTACGAAGGCCAGTTGGCCGAACGTATCGTCAAAGGATTGAAGGAAGCCGGCTCGCCGCTGACGGCCAGCGATCTGGCGAAGACGCAGGCGCGCGTGGAACCGCCGTTGCGCGTGTCCTACCGCGGCGGCGAACTGCTGGCCAACCAGCCGCCGACGCAAGGTATGACGACGCTGGAAATCATGGGCATCCTCGAGCGTTTCGACCTGAAGAAAATTCCCGAAGGCAGCGCCGACTACTACCACCTGCTGGTGGAAGCGGTGAAGCGTGCCTTCATCGATCGCCGCCATGTGGCCGATCCCGAATTCGTCGACGTGCCGTCGACCGACCTGCTGTCGGCTGCGCATCTGGACAAGCTGGCCGGCGAGATCGACATGCAGCGTGCGCTGCCGTGGCCGCATGTGTTCAAGCGCGGCGACACGGTCTACATCGGTGCCGTCGATGCGGAAGGCAATGCCGTCTCGATGCTGCAGACGGTCTACTTCGACTGGGGCAGCGGCATGATGGCCGGCGACACCGGTATCCTGTGGCACAACCGCGGCGCCTCGTTCAGCCTGAACCCGGCGCACCCGAATGCGCTGCAACCGGGCAAGCGGCCGTTCCATACGCTCAACCCCGGCATGTACCTGAAGAATGGCAAGCCGGCGCTGTTGTACGGCACGCAAGGCGCGGACGGCCAGCCGCAGACGCTGACGGCGGTGCTGACGCGCATGATCGATTACGGCATGGACCCGCTGACAGCCTTGTCGCGGCCGCGTTTCCTACTGGGTAAAACCTTCTCCGACACGCGCGATTCGCTGAAGCTGGAACAGGACGCAGGCGAGCAGGTGTTCGCCGAGTTGACGCGGCGCGGCCACGAGATGAGCACGATCCCGGCGCAGAGTCCGCTGTCGGGGCAGCCGGGCGCGATCCGCATCGACGATGGTGTGTATCGCGGTGCGCACGATCCGCGCAGCGACGGTCGTGCGCTGGGTGTCTGATCGGCGATTGCGTTTACTGCAAATCTGTCTGCATCTCCTGTCGCAGTACCTTTCTTACAGCCGCCTCGTGCGGCTGTAAGCATTTTGTAATATTCGTGAAAGCGAACTGTAATGTTCGCGAAAGAGTTGCGTAAGCGCTGCTCCTTAAGATGAACCTGCCAACAAATTCATCTCAAGGAGACTTCCATGTTTGCATCGCTCAGCGACCCGACCCTGTGGGTTGCACTGTTCCAGATCATCATCATCAACGTGCTGCTGTCGGGCGACAACGCCGTCATCATCGCACTGGCCTGCCGTTCGCTGCCGCCGAAGGAACAGCGTAATGCCTTCCTGATCGGTACCGTCGCCATCGTCATCCTGATGACGGCACTGACATCGGTCGCTTCCATCCTGTTGACGATTCCTTACGTCGAAATGGTCGGCGCCGTGCTGCTGTTGTGGATCGGCATCAAGCTGCTGTTGCCGGAAAACGAAGACGAAAACGTCAGCGCCAGCGAAAATTTCTGGGGCGCAGTCAAGACCATCATCATTGCCGATATCGTCATGAGCCTGGACAACGTGCTCGGCATGGCCGGTGCGGCAAAAGGCCACATGGGCCTGCTGTTCGTCGGCATGATCATCACCATTCCGCTGATCCTGTTCGGCAGCGCGATGCTGATGAAGCTGATGGAACGTTTCCCGATCATCGTCACGATCGGCGCCGGCCTGCTGGGCTATGTCGCCGGTGAAATGGCAGTCGAGGATCCTGCGCTGAAAGGCCACCTCGCCAACGCGCACTACCTGGAAATCGCACTGCCGATCCTGGGCGCAGCCATCGTCGTCATCGTCGGCAAGATGCTGGCAGCCAAGCATGCTGCTGCTTCGTCCACGGTACCGACCGAAGGTTGATCGCACGATATTCCTGACAAGGAGATTCTCATGATGCACGTACTGGTTCCTGTCCATGACATCAGCGACGTCGAATGCGCCGCCAAGCATGTGATCGAACGATATCGCGACCAGAAGGTCGTACTCTTCCTGGTCAACGTGCAACTGCCGATTTCCCGCTTTGTCACGCGTTATGTCAGCCGCGCACAGCTGGATGAATTCCATCGCGAAAGCGGTATGCAGGTTCTGCAGCCGCTGATCGAAAAGCTGGATGCGGCCGGCATTTCGCACCAGGAGCGCATCCTGGTCGGCCACAAGGCGGAAACCATCGCCCAGTTCGCACGGGAGCATTACTGCGACCTGATCATGGTGCCGCGCCACAAGGGCATGCTGGAAAGCCTGGGCCTGGGATCGATCGGTAGCCAGTTGCAACAGCTGATCGGCACCGGCGGACGCTGCGAGGTCAGCGAAGTGTATTGATTGAATACGGCGGCGATTTCGTGCCGCCGCGACGATGTACCAATGATTCAGTCCTCAAGCTGAATTGTTTGTTTTGGCCCGGCTGATCCCGGGCCATTTTTTTGCCTGACGGTTTTTGCCTCGTATGCGCAAGAATGCTTCTCGCCAATGAAAAAAGCCCGCATCCATGAGGAGACAGGCTTCTGCGGCCCGCCCAAACCTATCGGTGGAGTGTGGCAGACCGCAACGAATGGTAGGTGGCTTTTGTGACGGGATGATGACATCGCGCGTCGGTACAGTTTGCGCCGATGCAGGCGTGGCTTATTTGAAATCCCGGCTTCGGGTTGTCAGCTTGCCCAGCAATTCGGAATGGTCGACCAGCCGCTTCGCAACCAGATGGCTGACGCCATCCTTGCATTGCCAGATGCCGTACACCGTCAGCAATTGCGCATTCAGGACTTCTTTGCGCTGCTTTTCCAGCAGTGCAGGCCAGACGATCACATTGGTGTTGCCGGTTTCGTCTTCCAGCGTGACGAACATCGTTCCCTTGGCGGTTGGTGGCCGTTGTCGCATCGTCACGATGCCGCAGGTGCGGGCAATTTGCCGGTCTGCAAAACTTTTCATTTCCTGTGCGGTGGACAGTTTCATGGCTTGCAGCCGCGATCGCAGCAATGCCAGTGGGTGACGATTCAGGGTCAGTCCGGTGCTGCCGTAATCGGCAATGATTTCCTGGCCTTCGCTGGCGGCCGGCAGGCGCAGCGGCGTTTCGGCAATGGGCGCATGCCTGAGCAATGCCGGTGCCGGTTTCATGGCGGCGACCTCCCACTTGGCCTGCCGACGATGGCCGGTCAGCGGCAGCAAGGCGTTGGCACGCGCCAATGCACCGAGCGCATGTTGGTCCAGTCTGGCGCGTCGCGCCAGATCGTCGACATCGGAAAACGCGTGTTGGTGGCGCGCGGCGACGATGCGTTCTGCATCTTCCGTCGACAACCCCTTGATCATGTGAAAGCCGAGCCGGACGGCAGGCTTTGCCATGTCACCCTCCAGCGTGGTTTCCGTATCGCTGATCGTGACGTCGACCGGATGTACCTGCACGCCGTGTCGTTTTGCATCCTGTACCAGCTGCGATGACGAATAAAAGCCCATTGGTAGCGAATTCAGCAGTGCGGCGAGAAAGGCTGCCGGATGGTGGCACTTGATCCAGGCGGAAACATAAGCGAGCAATGCAAAGCCGGCGGCGTGCGATTCGGGGAAACCGTATTCGCCGAAGCCTTGTATTTGCAGGATGATGCGTTCGATGAAGCCCGGATCATGACCATTTTTAGTCAGTCCTTCCCGTAACTTCTGTTCATAAATCTCCAGTGTGCCTTTGCGTCGCCATGCCGCCATGGATCGGCGCAGGCCATCGGCATCGTCTGCCGAAAAATCGGCGCCAAGGATGGCGATCTGCATCACCTGTTCCTGAAAGATCGGCACGCCTCGTGTGCGCAGCAAGGCTTCTTTTACTTTTCCTGTCGGGTAGGGAATATCTTCTTCCTTCATCTGGCGATGTGCCAGATACGGATGCACCATGCCACCTTGAATCGGGCCGGGGCGGACGATCGCCACCTGCACGACGAGATCGTAGTATTCGCGCGGGCGAAGCCGCGGCAGCATCGACATCTGTGCACGCGATTCGATCTGGAATACGCCGATGGTGTCGGCTTTGCAGATCATGTCGTAAGTCGCCTTATCGCCTTCGAGGATGTCCTGCATCCTGAACGTCCGGCCTTTTTGCCAGCCAATCATTTCCAAGGCACGCCGAATCGCCGACAGCATTCCCAGCGCCAGCACGTCGACCTTCAATAGACCAAGTGCATCCAGATCGTCCTTGTCCCATTCGATGACGCTGCGGTCTTTCATCGTTGCGTTTTCGATCGGGACCAGGCGCGACAGTTTGTCGCGCGCGATGACAAAGCCGCCGACATGCTGCGACAGATGACGCGGAAAGCCGATCAGCGTCATCGACAATTCCACCAGTTTTTTTACGATGGACGCTTCCGGATCGAAACCGGTTTCACGCAACCGTTCCTCGCTGATGCTTTTGCCGTCCCACCATTTGTGCGATTGCGACAGCCGGTTCATCTGATCGAAATCGAGACCGAGCGCCTTGCCGACATCTTTCATTGCCGAGCGCGGACGATAGGTGATCAGCGATGCGGCAATCGCGGCACGATGCCGGCCGTACTTTTCATAGATGTACTGGACGACTTCTTCGCGCCGCTGGTGTTCGAAATCGACGTCGATGTCCGGCGGTTCGTTGCGTTCGCGCGAGATGAAGCGTTCGAACAGGGTATTGCCGCGATCCGGATCGACTTCGGTAATGCCGAGGCAATAACAGACGGCGGAATTGGCGGCAGAACCGCGGCCCTGGCACAGAATGTCTTTGCTGCGTGCGAACTGCACGATGTCGTAGACGGTCAGGAAGAACGGTTCGTATTTCAGTTCGGCGATCAGAACCAGTTCATGTTCGATTTGCTGCCGGACTTTTTCCGGAATCCCTTTCGGAAAACGTCGCTGCGTCGCGCCTTCATACGTCAGCCTGCGCAGATAACCGGACAGGGTTTCGCCCGGCGGCACGATTTCTTCCGGATATTGATAGCGCAGTTCATCCAGCGAAAATTCACATTGTTTGGCAACGCGAATGGTTTCCTGCAGCAGCGACGGCGCATACAGTTGCGCCAGCCGCATGCGCGAACGCAGATGTTGTTCGGCATTCGGTTGCAGCGCGCTGCCGCATTCGTCTATCGGCTTTCCAATGCGGACGGCCGTTAATGTGTCCTGCAATGGTTTGCGCGAACGCACGTGCATCAGCACATCGCCAGCCGCGACCATCGGAAGTGCTGCGTTGTGTGCGATGCGGCTCAATTGCGCCAGCCAGTATTCATCGTCATGCCAATGCAGCAGCTCGACGGCAATCCACATACGATCATGGAAGACGCGTGTTGCCCACGCTGCCTGTTCCGCGATTGCTGCGGGGCTATGGTGGCGTTGCGGAATCAGCAGTGCGAGGCAGTTCGACAAGCCGGCAAGGTGGCAAAAGGAAGGTTCCTTCCGCGTCTGCGGATCGAGATCGTCGCGGTGCAAGGTGTAACAGCCTTTATCGGCACGTCGGCGG
>DATDLO010000162.1:0-2245 GCA_036519215.1 Oxalicibacterium sp. | reverse complement strand
CATCAGTGCGCGCAAATCGGCCATCGTGCTGCGACGCGCCACCGATCTCGGCGTCACGCATGTGCACCAGGGCGCGCACGACAAGCGCGCGATCTTCGAACAATTGCTGGCCGAAACCGGTATCGCCCCGGAAGCCTGCGGCTTCGTCGGCGACGACTTGATCGACCTGCCCATCCTGTCGCGCGTCGGTTTTGCCGCCAGTGTGCCGGGCGGCCATCCTGAAGTACGCTCGCGCGTGCATTACGTCACGCAGGCCGGCGGCGGCTGCGGCGCCGTGCGCGAACTGTGCGACCTGATCCTGCATGCGCAGGACAAGTACGAAGCGGCCATCGCGCCGTACCTGCTATGAAAATTACCGCCCGCCCCGGCGATGCCATACGCGTCATCCTGCTGCTGGTGATTACCGGCGCACTCGCGCTCGGCAGCCTGTGGCTGGTGGAAGTCATGCAACGCAAGACCGAGGATTCGCTGCCGCGCACAGTGCGTACCGATCCCGATTTCTATGTCCAGCATTTCAACTTCGTGCGCATGGCGCAGACCGGTGAGCCGCGCTACAACCTGACCGGTACCGAACTGAAACACTATCCGGGCGACGATTCCTATCTCGTGCAGACGCCCGTCATGCACAGTTACGGCAAGGACAGGCCGCCAATGGTCAGCACGTCGCGCTACGCCACGGTGAAGAACAACAACAGTGAAATCCGCATGTACGACAACGTGCATATCGATCGCCCGGCATCGGCAACCAAACCGCGCTTCCAGTTGAAGACTTCCTACCTGCTGCTGCTGCCGGACGAAGACGCGATGACGACGCCCAAACCCGTCGAACTGCAACAAGGCGCATCCGTACTGACCGGCGTCGGCATGTACGCCAACAATGCCACCGGCGAATTCAAGCTGGACGGCAACGTCAAGGGGCAATATCAGGCCCCGCCCGCGAAGAACTGATTCCGGCACGCACATTACAGAGAACGTTTTCATGACACGACTGCTTTCCGTATTCCTCGTCCTCGCCGGCCTGATCGCCGCAACCGGCGCGCACGCCGAAAAGGCCGACCGCACCAAGCCGACCAACGTCGAAGCCAATCAAATGGAGTACGACGACGTCAAGCAGGTCAACGTATTCGTCGGCAACGTGGTGCTGACGCGTGGCACGATCCTGATGAAATCGGCGCGCATGGTTGTCACGCAGGATCCGGAGGGCTATCAGTTCATGACGATGTATGCCCCGCCGAACGGACTGGCCAGCTTCCGCCAGAAGCGCGACGGCGGCCCCGATCAATGGATCGAAGGCGAAGCCGAACGCATCGAATACGACGACAAGAACGAAGTCATGAAGCTCTTCACGCGCGCCAAGATGCGTCGACTGGAAAACGGCAAGATCACCGACGAAGTCGCCGGCGAATACATCTCCTACGACACGCGCGCCGAATTCTTCACCGTACACAACACATCGTCCGGCGACAGCAAACCCGGTGCGGGCCGCATCAAGGCAGTGATCCAGCCGCGCGCCGAGAAGAAGGAAAACTGAGATGTCGAGCAAACTGATCGTCAGCGGACTGCAGAAAAGCTATGGTGCGCGTCAGGTCGTGCGTGACGTCGCCTTGCAGGTCGAGAGCGGCGAAGTGGTCGGCCTGCTGGGTCCGAACGGCGCCGGCAAGACCACTTCGTTCTACATGATCGTCGGCCTCGTGCCGTCGGACGCCGGCCAGATCGAACTGGACGGCACCGACATTTCACGCCGTCCCATCCATGAACGCGCGCAACTCGGTCTTTCGTATTTGCCGCAGGAAGCATCGGTATTCCGCAAGCTCAGCGTCGAAGACAATATCCGTGCCGTGCTGGAGCTGCAGCGCGTCAACGGCAAGGCGCTCTCCAAGGAACAACTTGAACAGCGGCTCGATACGCTGCTGGCCGATCTGCAGATCGAGAAACTGCGCGAGAACCAGGCAATGTCGCTTTCCGGCGGCGAACGTCGTCGCGTTGAAATCGCACGTGCGCTCGCCACCAATCCGCGCTTCGTGTTGCTGGACGAACCATTCGCCGGCGTCGACCCGATCGCCGTGATCGAGATTCAGCGCATCGTGCGCTTCCTGAAGGAACGCGGCATCGGCGTGCTGATCACCGATCACAACGTGCGCGAAACGCTGGGCATCTGTGATCGCGCCTTCATCATCAATGCCGGCGAAGTGCTGTCCGGCGGTCGTCCAGACGAGATCGTGCAAAATGAACAGGTACGCCGCGT
>DATDLO010000161.1:0-2139 GCA_036519215.1 Oxalicibacterium sp. | reverse complement strand
AACAAGGCGGAAGTGACGCTGCGCGAACTGCCGGGACGCAGTTTCACCGGCACCATCGCCCGCACGGCTGCCGCGATCGATCCGCTGACACGCACGATGCAGATCGAGATTCGCCTGCCGAATCCGGATGGCGTGCTGCTGCCGGGCGCCTATGCGCAGGTCGCCATCAAGGCCACCGGCGTTGCCAGCCAGACCGCCTTGACGGTACCGAGCAATACATTGCTGTTCCGTCCGGAAGGCATACGCGTGGCGATCGTCGGCGCCGATGGCAAGGTGCATCTGCAGCCGGTATCGATCAGCCGCGAGCTTGGCACCACCGTCGAGCTCGGCAGCGGCGTCACTACGCAGGACAGGCTGATCGTCAATCCGGCCGATTCGCTCAACGAAGGCGATGTGGTTTCCGTGGCGGTATCGGAAGAGGCGGCGCCGGTGAAGGATGCGGGCAAGGGTGCGACAGACAAGAAGACGCCGGACGGCAAGGAGAAGGCATCGTGATGCGTCCCCGTTGGCGTTCTGCTGCAGCGCCGGCCGTGCTGGCTGCCCTGCTCGCGCTGGGCGGTTGCGCCGTCGGTCCCGACTATCGGCGACCGGATGCGCCGATGGCGCAGGCATGGAAAACCGAACCGGGCTGGCAGGCCGGCAATCCGCGCGACGGCGAACTGAAGGGCGCGTGGTGGGAGATCTTCGGCGACGCGCAACTGAATGCGTTGCAGGAGCAGGCGCTGAAGAACGGGCAGACGATGGTGATTGCGCAGACGCGCGTCGAGCAGGCGCGCGCGCAGGCGAATGTCGCCAACAGCGCGTATTTCCCGCAGATCGGCCTGCAGGGCGGCGTCACGCGCAATCGTACGTCGGCCGAACGTCCGCTGACCAATCGCAATTCGGTCAACAGTTCGATCGTGCAGAACGACTTCAATGCGGCATTCACCGTCGATTACGAGCTCGACCTGTTCGGCCGTGTGCGTCGCCAGGCCGAAGGTGCGACGGCAAGCATGGAACAGGCGCAGGCCGATTTCGAAAACACGCGCTTGGTGCTGACCGCCGAACTCGCTGCCGACTACTTCGCCTTGCGCGAAGCCGATGCCGAAATCGATCTGCTGCGCCAGCTGCTGGCATCGCAGAACAAGGCGCTCGACTACATCAGCGCACAACATGAACTGGGCGCGGTGTCGGGCCTCGACCTGAACCAGCAGCAAGGCCTGACGGCGGCGACGCAAACGCAGCTGACGCTGCTGGAAGATCAGCGCGCACGTTACCAGACGGCGATCGCTACCTTGATTGGCGTGCCTGCGCCCGACTTCACGCTGGCATCGAACCCGGTGCTGGCGCATGTGCCTGCCGCGCCGCTGACGGCGCCGGCCACGCTGCTGGAGCGTCGCCCCGATGTCGCCGCTGCCGAGCGTGCGATGGCGGCCGCCAATGCGCAGATCGGCGTGGCGCGCAGTGCCTATTTCCCGTCGCTGTTCCTGTCCGGACTGGTGGGCAGCGATGCCAGCAAGATCGGCAATCTGTTCACCGCGCCGGCGGCGCTGTGGGCGATCGGCGTCAGCGCGACGCAGACCGTTTTCGACGGCGGCCGCATCGGTGCCAATGTCGATTTCGCCGAAGCCGGCTATCGACAGGCGGTTGCCAGCTACCGGCAATCGGTGCTGACGGCTTTTCAGGAAGTGCAAGATGGTCTGAATACCGATGCGGCGCTGACGCAGGCCGGCGCATCGGCCAAAATCGCCGCCGACAGCGCCGATCGTTCGCTGGGTTTGTCCATCGATCGCTACCAGAGCGGCGTGGCCGCCAACCTGGAAGTCGTCGTCGCGCAGCAGACGCTGCTCGGCTATCGGCGGCAAGAGGTGCAGTTGCGCGGACAGCGTTTGCTGAATACAGTGAAACTGATCAAGGCGCTCGGCGGCGGCTGGCATACGCCTGAAGTGACGATGCCGGCGGCATCCGCCGAATCTGCAACTGCAATATCTGCAACGACAACTGCAACATCCACAACCCCAGCCAACTGACGCGAGCGAACGATGAAGATCCTGGTGATCGAAGACGAGCCGAAGACCGTGGCCTATCTGCAGCGCGGCCTGACCGAGCAGGGGTATGCGGTCGACGTCGCCAGCAACGGCATCGATGGGCAGCACCTGG
>DATDLO010000160.1:0-3291 GCA_036519215.1 Oxalicibacterium sp. | reverse complement strand
ATGCCAGCCTGCAGGCTGGCCGCCGATATCAGCATGGCCGCAAGCACTGCGCCGTTGACGAACAGCAGCGCCCTGACCATGATGCCGATATTGCAACAATCCGGAATCACTAGCTCGAGCGGCGCATCAATGCCCGATGCGGGCGTCGATGCCGGTATCGATGCGGCGCGTTCCGGCTGCTTGGACTGTGCTTTCACGTCGTTTGTGAATTGGAGAAATGTGCGTGGAAATGGATTAGATAATGCACGTAACGCGTTACATCCGACGTTACGTAATACGGTGGTTACGGTTGTTTTATAATCGCGTATTCCTCAGGATCCCATTATGACAGCACAACTCTCCAAGAAAAGCGAGGCCTGGTCGGCGCGTTTCAGCGAACCCGTATCCGATCTGGTCAAGCGCTACACCGCATCGGTCTTCTTCGACAAGCGTCTGGCCGACGTCGACATCCAGGGCTCGCTCGCGCATGCCGAGATGCTGGCGCACCAGAAAATCATCAGCCAGCAGGATCACGAAGCCATCCAGCGCGGCATGGCGCAGATTCGCGACGAGATCGCCTCCGGCAAGTTCGAATGGCTGCTGGATCTGGAAGACGTCCACCTGAACATCGAAAAACGCCTGACCGAACTGGCGGGCGACGCCGGCAAGCGCCTGCACACCGGCCGCTCGCGCAACGATCAGGTTGCGACCGACATCCGCCTGTACATGCGCGGCGCAATTGACGATATCGTCGGCCTGCTGCGCGAATTCCGCCTTGCGCTGCTGGATCTGGCCGAGCAGCATGCCGATACCATCCTGCCCGGCTTCACGCACATGCAGGTGGCGCAGCCGATCACCTTCGGCCACCACATGCTGGCTTACGTCGAGATGTTCAGCCGCGATGCCGAACGCATGCTGGACTGCCGCAAGCGCGTCAACCGCCTGCCACTGGGCGCCGCCGCGCTGGCCGGCACCACCTTCCCGATCGATCGCGAGCGTGTGGCGAAGACACTGGGCTTCGACGACGTCTGCCGCAACTCGCTGGATGCCGTTTCCGACCGCGAC
Source organism: Oxalicibacterium sp. (assembly GCA_036519215.1). Taxonomy (GTDB): domain Bacteria; phylum Pseudomonadota; class Gammaproteobacteria; order Burkholderiales; family Burkholderiaceae_D; genus Oxalicibacterium. Next base: position 2,247 of record DATDLO010000160.1, on the reverse strand, counting down.
TTCGCGATTGAATTCTGCGCCGCTGCCGCGCTGGTGATGACGCACATCTCGCGCATGTCGGAAGAACTGGTGATCTGGATGAGTCCGCGCGTCGGCTTCATCGACATCGCCGACCGCTTCTGCACCGGTTCGTCGATCATGCCGCAGAAGAAGAATCCGGACGTGCCCGAACTCGCGCGCGGCAAGACCGGCCGCGTCAACGGCCACCTGATCGCGCTGCTGACGCTGATGAAGGGCCAGCCGCTGGCCTACAACAAGGACAATCAGGAAGACAAGGAGCCGCTGTTCGACGCCGTCGATACCGTCGTCGATACACTGCGCATCTTCGCCGACATGGCGCGCGGCATCACGGTCAAGCCGGACGCGATGCGTGCCGCTGCGCTGCAGGGCTATGCGACGGCCACCGATCTGGCCGACTATCTGGTCAAGAAGGGCTTGCCGTTCCGCGATGCGCACGAAGCCGTCGCGCATGCTGTGCGTACCTGCGTCGATCGCGACTGCGATCTCGGCGACCTGAAGCTGGACGAGCTGCGTGCCTTCTCGACGCTGATCGAGAAAGACGTATTCGACGTGCTGACGCTGGAAGGTTCGGTCGCTGCACGCGATCACATCGGCGGCACCGCGCCGGCGCAGGTTCGCGCAGCTATCGCAAGGCATCGCGCCACACTAGGTTAAACACATAAACTCTGCACACCGATCCCGCCGCCGGCGGGATTTTTTTTGCCTGCCATCTGCAGATGTCGGCAGTTTCCGACAACAGAATGCGAAGAAATGGAACGCACAGCAGTGCTACGATCCTCTTCGGTAGCTGCTGCAGTCACACCCAATCACATCACTCATGCGGAGGTCATGATGCAGGAGACGTTTCGCAAATTCTCGGTCAGGTGCGCCAATATGGTCGGCTCATCGTGGGCTTTCCTGCTGGCACTTCTGGTAGTCGCCGCGTGGCTGATCACCGGGCCGTTATTCCATTATTCCGATACCTGGCAATTGCTGATCAATACCGGCACGACGATCGTCACCTTCCTGATGGTGTTCCTGATCCAGAATGCGCAGAACAGGGAAGCGCAATGCACGCAGCTGAAGCTCGACGAACTGATCCGCTCCATCGACGGCGCACGCACACGTCTGGTCAACATGGAAGACCTGTCCGATGACGATCTGCAAAAGCTGAAGGAAGAATTCAATCGTATCGGCCGTACGACAGGACAAACCACACTGCCGCCCGAATGAAGCAAGAAGAGCAGACATGAAAAAACCCGCAGGGCTTGCGCGCTGCGGGTCATGCGGAAGACCGGAATCAGTCGTTACTCATGTCCGATCATTTGCGTTCGATCACTTACGGCCGATCATGAAGTTCTGGATCGGCGCCTCGGCAACCGAGTACCACTGGTTCTGATCCTGGCGGAAACGCTTCCACGGTTCGTAGATCTTCTTGAACTTCGGATTTTTCGCCGCTTCTTCGTTCATCACGTCGGTCGCTGCCTTGTAGCAGGCTTCCATGATCGGTTTCGAGAAGGCACGCAGCTTGACGCCGTTTTTCAGCAAACGCGCCAATGCAGCCGGGTTACGTGCATCGTATTGCGCCTGCATGACGACGTGCGCATCGTACGAAGCTGCTTCCACTGCAGCCTGATAGGCCTTCGGCAGCTTTTCCCACTCCTTGATGCCGATGTAGAACGACAGTTGCAGGCTCGGCTCCCACCAGCCCGGCGTGTAATAGAACGGCGCAACCTTGTTGAAGCCGAGTTTTTCGTCGTCGTACGGACCGATCCATTCTGCCGCATCGATCGTGCCCTTTTCCAGCGCCGGGTAAATATCGCCGCCAGCGATCTGCTGCGGCACCAGTCCGAGGCGCTGCATCACTGCGCCGGCAAAGCCGCCAATACGCATCTTCAGACCTTGCAGATCATGGACTTCCTTGATTTCCTTGCGGAACCAGCCGCCCATCTGCGTGCCGGTATTGCCGCCGAGGAAGTTGACGACACCGTAATCCTTGAAGAAATCACGGGTCAACTCGCGACCACCACCCTGGTCGAACCAGGCCGTCTGCTGACGCGAGGTCAGGCCGAACGGCACGACCGCGTCAAATGCAAAGGTCGGATCCTTGCCGTAGTAGTAGTAGGAAGCCGAATGGCCCATTTCGACGGTGCCCGCCTGCACGGCATCCAGCACCTGCAGCGCCGGCACGATTTCACCGCCGGCAAACGGGCGGATATTGAATTTGCCATCGGTCAGTTGCGATAC
>DATDLO010000159.1:0-16930 GCA_036519215.1 Oxalicibacterium sp. | reverse complement strand
CGCCGACGTATTGGTCGCGGATGAGAAAAGCCTGTTTTGTCGCCTCGACCACCAAGTGAATGTATTCCGGGCTGTCCTGCTGATACTGCTTGAGGTTCAGCTTGTCCAGGATCGCCAGAATGATCAGCGAAATCACGCCTTGTGTCGGCGGCGCCGTGTTGTAGATATCCGCCACGCTGTGATCCAGATGGATCGCTTCGCAGGTACGTGCGCGATAGGCATGGAAGTCTTCGAGCGTAATCGGGTTGCCGATTTCCGCCAGATCCTTTGCGATGTCTTCGGCCAATGCGCCGCGATAGAAGCTATCCAATCCATCTGCAGCCAGCCGGCGCAACGTCTTGCCCAGGCGCGGTTGCACGAAACGGCTGCCTGCCGGCAGTATCTTGCCTTCCACCAGAAAGGTGTCCTTGAAGCCTGGCTGCACAATCAACTCATCCAGCTTGGCACTGGTGCTCGCATATTGCGATGCGGTGACGGCAATCCCTTCTTCCGCGTAATGGATTGCATCCTTCAGCAAATCGGACAGCTTCAACTTGCCGCCCCAACCCGCGCTGATGTTCAACGCCTCCTGCCAGCCGCTGATGGTGCCGGCCATCGTATTGCCGGCAATCGGACCGCGCATGGGAATGCTGGTTAACTGACGGCCGGTATAGAACTCTTGCGATACTGCAGCGCCCGCCACACCACATGCTTCAATTGCCAATACCGGTTTGCCCGGCTCGGAGATCACCCAGAATCCATCGCCACCGATACCGTTCATATGGGGATAAACGATGGCAATGGTCGACGCTGCCGCAACCATTGCCTCAATAGCGTTGCCGCCCTCCCTCAGAACCGCCAAAGCCGCTTGCGATGCAAGTGAATGTGGCGCAACTGCCATACCACGAGTCGCGTGGGTCGTATTAAGCATATCTCCAACCTTAAATAACAATAAAAACCCATCTCTCCATGAATGGAGAGATGACGAAAATAAATTTTCCGAATGATGCCTGGAGGAGAAAACATCTATCCTCCAGGCCATGCAATGGTTAACCGTGTTGTCTATCGCCCGGCAAGTTTTCTGGTTTTTTCCAAGAAACCTCTGCGCAATGGCTTCAATACGACCATTGCCAGAATTGCCGTTGCAAAGTCCATGCAGATCACGGTTGCAAAAACCGGCGTCCACGATCCGGTCGCATCATGCAGTATCGCCGCCAGCGGACCGCCAATGACCGATCCCACACCCTGCGCCATGTAAAGAAAACCGTAGTTCGTCGTCGCATGTTTGGTGCCGAAAGTATCGGTCAGGATCGACGGGAACAGCGAGAAAATCTCTCCCCAGCCGAAAAACACGACGCCAGACAACAGTACGAACAGCACCGGGTTATCCGTAGTCATCAGCCACAACGTCATCGCCACGCCTTCCATGCCGAAGGCGATGAACATCGTATTCTCGCGTCCGATGCGGTCGGACACCCAGCCGAAGAACGGACGTGTCAGTCCATTCGCAAAACGGTCGATCGTCAATGCCAGCGGCAGCGCGGCCATGCCGAACACCATCGCGTCATGCACACCGAAATCCTTCGCAAACGCACCCATCTGCGAAATGACCATCAAGCCCGACGTGGACATCATTGTCATCATGATGAAGAGCAGCCAGAAAATCGGCTTCTTCAGCATTTCCGCCGGCTGGTAGCTGTGCGCGCTTTCTCTGTTAGTCACAGGCGGCTTGAACCGTTCGGCCAGTTCCGTGACTTCGCCGCCCCTTGGACGACGCATGCCCTGCGCAGCCAGGAAACCGACCACACCGAGAATCAGACCGAAAGTGATCAGCGTGCCCGGCACACCGGACGACTTGATGTGCGACGAAATCGCAAACGTCGTCAGGATCGCGCCGAAACCGTAACCGGCCGCCACCATGCCGACCGCGAAACCGCGCCGATCAGGGAACCATTGCACCATCAGGCCGACGACGCCGACGTAAATGATGCCGGTACCCACGCCACCCAGCAGGCCGTAGGTCAGATACAGACCCCAGACGCTGCTCACCTGCGATGCCAGGATCCAGCTCAACGCCGTCAGGATCGCACCGGCCGAAAGCAGCAGGCGCGGCCCGAACTTGTCGATCAGGAAGCCCTGGCATGGCGAGAGAAAAGTCTGCGCGACGATCAGGATCGCGAACGTCACCTGCACTTCCGGCAATGTGGCACCGAGCATCGATGTCAATTCCGTCGTAAACAGCGCCCACACATACTGCGGGCTGGAGATCGCCATCATGGCGACCACGCCAAAGAAAAGCTGCCACCATCGCGTACTGGCCGCCATTGTTGTCGTCATCGTTGCCGGATGGGTATCTGCATGATTCATAGAGCCTCCAATAAACAGGGTCCAACTACGCCTCACATCACATGACGATTACTGACATGTCAGTTTTGGTGCAAGTTAGGCCGAATAAATACACTTGTCAAGAAAAAGGGGAGAAAGAAGAGAAACGGACAGTCAAAATCCGTAGTTTTTTACAAACCACACTACGTTAAGCAAGCTTGGTGCCAGAAATATGCACGGTTTCAGCCACGACGCGACAGTAAAGAAAGCGTCGTCTTCCGGCTGCGGGCAAGCACAGCGGCGATGCCCTCTATTGGCAACGTGCTGCTTTCACCGCCGGCCGCACGGGCAGCAAGCAAAACGCCTGCAGTGCACAGCAAAGGTGCAAAGTGAAGGCTCAGAGGAATAAGAAGAAAAAGGAAAAGTCGACTGATCGGACAGAGAATAATTGCGCAAATACGGCAACGACATCAAGAAACAGGGCCCGATGCCTGGTGGCGATCGTCAGCCCTCGCCGAGATAGGCTTCCTTGACGCGCGGGTCGTCCAGCATCTGCTGCGCATCACCCTGCATCGTGACAAGACCGGATTCCATCACATAAGCACGATCCGCCGCCTGCAACGCCAGTTTCGCATTCTGTTCGACCAGCAGAATCGTCACGCCCTGTGCTGCCACATCACGGACGACTTCGAAAATGCGTTCCACCATGATCGGCGCCAGGCCCATCGACGGCTCGTCCAGTAGCAGCAGCTTGGGATGACTCATCAGCGCACGTGCCATCGCCAGCATCTGCTGTTCTCCGCCGGACAGCGTGCCGGCCATCTGGGCAGCACGTTCCTTCAACCGCGGGAAGATGCCGAACCACTTGTCGACGTCGGCGGCGATGCCGGCCTTGTCGTTACGTGTGTAGGCACCCATCAGCAGGTTTTCATGGATGGACATACGCGTGAACACACCGCGGCCTTCCGGCACCATCGCCATGCCGCGTTCGACCAGTGCGAACGAATGCAAACCCTTGATCGGCTTGCCGTCGTATTCGATATGCCCTTCGACGCGACTGCCGGGAAGCGTACCGGTGACGGCCTTCAGCGTCGTCGTCTTGCCGGCACCGTTGGCACCGATCAACGCAATCAGTTCGCCTTCGTGCACGTCGAGATCGATGCCCTTGACGGCCTGGATGCCGCCGTAGGCCACTTTCAGGCCGGCGATCTGCAGCAGGGACTTCGCCATCAATGCGCCCCTCCCAGATAGGCTTCGATCACTGCAGGATCGTTCTGCACTTCGGCGGGCGTGCCTTCGGCAATGATGCGGCCGTAATCGAGTACGGTGATGCGGTCGCACAAGCCCATCATCAGTTTCACGTCATGTTCGATCAGCAGGATCGTGACACCGGCTTCGCGAATGCGTTGCAGCAGATCGCGCAACGCGAGTTTTTCGGTCGCGTTCATGCCGGCAGCCGGCTCATCCAATGCCAGCAGTTGTGGATCGGTCGCCAGTGCGCGGGCGATTTCCAGGCGACGCTGATCGCCATAGGACAGATGCCGCGCGGTACGCTCGGCAAACTGCGCAATGCCGACGAATTCCAGCAATTCCATCGCGCGCCTGCGAATACCGGCTTCTTCTTCGCGCGCAGCGCGATGATGCAGAACCGCGCCCAGCAAACCTTGATGCGTGCGCACGTGACGGCCGACCATCACGTTCTCCAGTGCCGTCATCTCGCCGAACAGGCGAATGTTCTGGAAAGTCCGCGCAATGCCGGCTTTCGCCACCTTGTGCGGTGCGGACGGCGAATACGGCTGACCGGCCAGTTCGAACGTACCGTAGTCCGGCTGGTACAGGCCCGTGATCACATTGAAGAAAGTCGTCTTGCCTGCGCCGTTGGGGCCGATCAATCCGTAGATCTGGCCACGCCGAATGCGGATGCTGACGTCCGACAGCGCCTGCAGGCCGCCGAAGCGTTTGCTGACACCGGCGATCTCGAGCATGATCTGCGCTTCCGTCATCCCTGCACCCTCTTACGCTGCAACCACATCGGTCGATCCCTTTTCGGTATCGTCATTCGTGACCGGTCGATCCTCGATTTTCGGCGACGGCCACAATCCGGCCGGACGGTTCAGCATGATCAGCACCATTGCCAGCCCGTACAGCAGTTGCCGCAGAATCTCCGCGTCGATCAGTACCTTGCCGAACAACAGGCGCTGTGCAGGTTCGACCACGTGGCGCAGCACTTCCGGCAACGCCGCCAGCAGTACGCCACCAAGTACGACGCCGGGAATGTGTCCCATGCCGCCGAGCACCACCATCGCCAGCACCGCGATCGATTCGGTCAGCGAAAACGATTCCGGCGACACGAATCCCTGGAACGACGCGAACATCGCACCGGCCACGCCGCCGAACGAAGCACCCATCGCAAATGCCAGCAGCTTCACGTTGCGCGTGTTGATGCCCATCGCCTTGGCTGCGACCTCGTCCTCACGGATGGCGACGAAAGCGCGGCCGAGGCGCGAATGCTGCAGGCGCGCGGAAATGAAGATGATCGCGATGCACAAGGCAAGAAACAGAAAGTAATACGCATTCACCGACGGCATGCTGTAGCCGAGTATCTTCACCATCGACCCCGAGCCCGGTTCACCGGCCAGCGATACACCGAAGATACGGATCGGATCGATCAGGTTGATACCTTGCGGACCGTTGGTGATATTGACCGGCGCATTCAGGTTGTTCATGAAGATGCGGATGATTTCGCCGAAGCCGAGCGTGACGATCGCCAGATAGTCACCGCGCAATTTCAATGTCGGCGCACCGAGCAAGGCGCCGAAGAATGCCGCGACCAGCGCCGCCAGCGGCACGATGAACCACAGCGACAAATGGATGCCGTTCTGTGCGATCTCCGGTCCGAATATCGCCAGCAACGCTTCGCCCACTGCCGGATACTGATTGACGAAGGATTCCAGCACGGCGGCGAACTGCGGCGAGGCCAGCAAACCCGTCAGGTAAGCGCCGATCGCATAGAACGCGATATAGCCCAGATCGAGCAGGCCAGCGAAACCGACAACGATATTCAGTCCCAGCGCCAGCATGATGTACAGCAGCGCCAGGTCCATGATGCGCACCCAGGAATTGCCGAAGTGCTGCGCAATGAACGGAAAAACCAGCGCAAGGATGAAGACTGTCGCAAGGCCGATGCGTGCTTGGCGCGGATGGTTGGTCAGATCGAAGTAACGGGACATGGTGGCTCCTCGACTACATCACGCACGGTCGGGCACACGCTCGCCCATGATGCCGGACGGCCGCAACGTCAACACGATGATCAGCACGACGAAGGCGAAGATGTCCTGATAGTTGCTGCCGAAGAAACCGCCGGTCAGATCGCCGATATAGCCGGCTCCCAGGCTTTCGATCAGGCCGAGCAGAATGCCTCCCAGCATCGCGCCGTAGATGTTGCCGATGCCGCCGAGCACGGCGGCCGAGAAAGCTTTCAATCCCGGCACGAAACCCATCGCAAACTGCGCCGACGAATAATTGCCGGCCCACATGACACCGGCGATCGCCGCCAGCGTCGCGCCGATCGCGAAGGTCATCACGATCACGCGGTTCGAATCGACGCCCATCAAACCCGCCACGCGCGGATTCTCGGCAGTCGCGCGCATTGCCCTTCCCATTTTCGTTTTCTCGACCAGCAGCGCCAGCAAGCCCATCGCCACGGCGGCAAGGACCAGCAGCATCACCTGCGTTGGCGAAATCAACGCACCCATGATGTGAATCGGATCGGACGGCATCACCTGCGGAAACGGAATCGGGCTGCGGCCCCAAACCATCATCGCCAGCGTCTGCAACAGGATGGACACGCCGATCGCGGTAATCAGCGGCGCCAGCCGCGGTGCATTGCGCAGGCGGCGGTAAGCGACACGCTCGATGACGATGTTGACGATCACGCAGACCGGAATCGCACCCAGAATCGCGATGATCATCTTGACGATACCCGGCAAGCCCGGCGCTACCGATTCCAGCATGTGCAGAATCGTCAGGCCCGCCATTGCACCGATCATCAGCACATCGCCGTGCGCAAAGTTGATCAGGTTCAGCACACCGTAGACCATCGTATAGCCGAGCGCTACCAACGCATACATGCTGCCGAGCACCAGGCCGTTGATGATCTGCTGGACGAAAATATCCATGTCGAATCCGATCTCAGAAGAAGATTGCCGCAAACAACGTTACACAACAACGTCACACGCAAGGATCGTTCCGGATAACAAAACGGCACCCTGACCAGTCAGAGTGCCGCATCGTGTGTCCGCCGCTTATCCGGCGAGACGAATGGCGAACGCGAAAATGGCGGAAAGGCGAAAGCGCGTCATCTTCATGGTCTCCATTCTTATCCTTGTATTGGCGCCGCGACGCGATGCCGCAGCAAATCGGGCCGGATTATACAGAATACATCCCCGAGTACATGCATTGGACGAACGCAGCCCGACTGTATCGCATGATTGCAGTGCATTGCGTTGTGCTTCGACCGGGGTGGAATGCCTGCGTTCCACGGCAGCATGAAGAATGGCGGCGCGCCGTTATTTCTTCAGTCCCTTAGGCAACGGGAAAGTGACGTTTTCCTCGACGCCTTCCAGCGTGCGCACGTTTTTCGCGCCGCATTCCTTCAGGCGATCGATGACGGCCTGCACCAGCACTTCGGGCGCCGAAGCGCCGGCCGTGACGCCGATACGGCGCTTGCCGGCCAGCCATGCCGGATCGATCTGCGCCGCATTGTCGACCATATGCGCCGGCACGCCGCGCTTCTCGGCCACTTCGCGCAGACGGTTGGAATTGGAACTGTTCGGGCTGCCGACGACGATCACCAGATCGACCTGCGGCGCCATGAACTTGACCGCTTCCTGGCGGTTCGTCGTCGCGTAGCAGATGTCGGCCTTCTTCGGCTCGGAGATATTGGGAAATCGGTTCTTCAGCGCAGCGATCACATCGCGCGTATCGTCGATCGACAGCGTCGTCTGCGTCACGTACGACACCAGATCCGGATCCTTCACCTGCAGCTTTTCGACATCCTCGACCGTTTCGACCAGATGCATGCCGTCTTCGGTCTGGCCCATCGTGCCTTCGACTTCGGGATGTCCGGCATGACCGATCATGACGATCTCGCGGCCGTCGCGACGCATTTTCTCGACTTCGATGTGGACCTTGGTCACCAGCGGGCAGGTCGCATCGAACACGCGCAGGCCGCGCCGCTCGGCTTCCTGCTGCACCGCCTTCGAAACACCGTGGGCAGAAAACACAACCGTATTGCCGGCCGGCACGTCGGCCAGTTCCTCGATGAAGATCGCGCCCTTGCTGCGCAGATCGGTCACCACATAGGCGTTGTGCACAATTTCGTGGCGCACGTAAATCGGCGCACCGAATTCGACCAGTGCACGTTCGACGATCTCGATCGCCCGATCGACGCCGGCGCAGAAACCGCGCGGCTGGGCCAAGAGGATTTCACTTTCCATTTCGTTCCTGTTTCGTTTCTTCATGCTCGCATGCGCGTGCAATATTGCGCGCACGCGCATGTGGCCATCACAGTATGCCGATGATCCTGACTTCGAACCGCAGCGGCCGGCCAGCCAGCGGATGATTGAAGTCGAACAGCGCCGTGTCGTTATCCAGTTCGCGCAGCACACCGGCGAATTGTCCGCCGCCCGGCGCCGCGAATTCCACCAGATCGCCGATCGCATATTCCGCTCCCGGACCGGAACCCTCATCCAGCGCCGCACGCGAAATGCGCTGCAACAGCTCCGGATTGCGCGGGCCGAAGGCACGCTCCGGCGACAATTCGAACGTGTGGTGTGCGCCTTCCTCCAGCCCCAGCAGGCATTGCTCGAGAAAGGGTGCCAACTGCCCCTGCCCCAATTGCAGCGTGGCCGGATTGTCGGCGAAGGTGCTGACGATGTCTTCGCCATCCTCCGAAGCCAACCGGTAATGCAGCGTCAGATGCGCGGATTCGGTGACGACGGAGTGTGGTAAATTTGACATGACATTTCCGGTTTGCACGACAGGCGTCATTTTAAGCCACGTTGCCTGCATCGGCTTGCCGGGCGAACGATAAAAATCCGCGGCGGCATGCCCGACCGTGACTGCTTTCCCCTTCTCGACAGGATAGACATGGCGATTACAGACTGGCCGGCGGACCAGCGTCCGCGCGAGCGGCTGATCCGGCACGGCGCAAGCAAGCTTTCGGATGCCGAACTGCTGGCGGTATTTCTGCGTGTGGGCGTGACCGGCAAAAGTGCCGTCGATCTCGGGCGCGACATGGTCACGCATTTCGGCTCGTTAAGCGGCCTGTTTTCCGCATCGCTGACGGACTTTTCCAGCATCAACGGCCTCGGTCCGGCCAAATACGCGCAACTGCAGGCCGTGCTGGAACTGGCGCGGCGCTCGCTGTCCGAAGAATTGCAGAACGGTGTCACGCTCGGCTCACCGCAGGCGGTCAAACAATATCTGCAACTGCTGCTCGGCGGCCGCAGCTACGAATCATTTGCCGTGCTGTTCCTCGACGTGAAGAACCGCCTGATCGCCTGCGACGAAATGTTTCGCGGTACGTTGACGCATGCATCGGTCTATCCGCGCGAAGTCGTCAAGGTCGCGCTGGCGCACAATGCGGCCGGCGTCATCCTGGCACATAACCATCCGTCAGGTACGCCCGACCCCAGTCAGGCCGATCACATGCTGACGCAGGCTTTGAAACAGGCGCTGGCGCTGGTCGACGTGCGTGTGCTCGACCATTTCGTCGTCGCCGGCCGGCATGTCTATTCGTTCGCAGAGCATGGCGAACTGTGATGGGCAAGACTATGCAAAAACCTTTTCCTGAAGCTCTTCAAATTGTTAAATTGTTGAATCAACAAAGACACAATTGTTTTTCGCAAGTTATTGAATAATCGCGTCTTTTTGGCTATACTCGCTGTTTTTCCAATTCTGGAATCTTTGAGGAGCGCATCATGGCACGTGTATGCCAAGTCACCGGGAAGGGGCCGATGGTCGGCAACAACGTTTCCCATGCAAACAACAAGACGAAACGCCGCTTTTTGCCTAACCTGCAAAACCGCCGCATCTTCGTTGAATCCGAAAACCGCTGGGTTTCCCTGCGCCTGTCCAACGCCGGCCTGCGTGTGATCGACAAGATCGGCATCGACGCCGTTCTGGCCGACATGCGTGCTCGCGGCGAAAAAATCTAACCTGCAGAATAACGAGGAACCATCATGGCGAAATCTGGCCGCGACAAAATCAAGCTGGAGTCGACCGCAGGTACGGGTCACTTCTACACCACCACCAAGAACAAGCGCACGATGCCCGAGAAAATGGCGATCATCAAGTTCGATCCCAAGGCTCGCAAGCACGTCGAATACAAGGAAACCAAGATCAAGTAATTGGTCTTTCGGTTGCAAAAAAGCCGCTCTTTGGAGCGGCTTTTTTATTGCCGGCATAATGCCTGCTCATCGACGAGCAACGGACCCGCCCCGCATCCTTGGACTGGAAATCCTGATAGTCGGCTTACAAGCAAAATGGAAAATGAGCCGGAACCGGAGCAACGTCGACCGGCAAGGCGTCGTGACGGGCCTGCAATCCAGCGGCGGCGGCCAAACAAAAGCCGTTTCGCATATCGTGTAGAGCCAGATGGAAACGCCGCATTCCGAAACGAAACAGGCATCGGTATATGGTCGGCTACCAACGCACGCACAAACAAAAAGCCCGGCTGCAGCCGGGCTTTTTCATGAAACGACCGCCGGGATCAGGCGTAGCTGCGCAAGCGCAACGAAAACTCGCGTAGCGCCGAAATGCCAGAGGCTTCGGCACGTGCACACCAGTCCTGCAACTGATGCAGCAGCTGATCGCGGCTCGCATGCGAACGTTCCCACAGTGCACCGAGTTCGACACGCATCTCGTGCATCGTCTTCAGCGCCTTGCTGTGTGCGAATAGTTCGGTCAACTGAGCCTTGTGCGGTTCTTCCAGCTTGGCCGGTTCGCGATGCAGCAGTTTTTTCGTCGAACGCAGGAAGCCGGATTCCAGCTTGGCCTTTTCTTCGAGGTGTTCGCGTTCTTCACGCCAGGTCTTCTTCAACGATTTTGCATATTTGGCCGTCACGTCGTAACGGTTTGCGATCACCGATTGCAAGGTATTGAAGTCCAGATGCAACTTGCCCTGTTCGAACTTCGGCTCCGGCGCAACCTTCTTCACCTTCGCTAAACCAATCGATTCCAGGATACGGATGTACATCCAGCCGATATCGAATTCATACCACTTCGACGACAGCTTGGCCGACGTGCCATAGGTATGGTGGTTATTGTGCAGTTCCTCGCCGCCGATAATGATGCCGATCGGGAAAATGTTGGTCGCGGCATCGTTGCATTCGTAGTTGCGATAGCCCCAGTAGTGGCCGATGCCGTTGATGATGCCGGCCGCCGTCAGCGGAATCCAGACCATCTGCACGGCCCACACGGTGATGCCAACGATGCCGAACATCATCACATTGAGGATCAGCATCAATGAAACGCCGAGCGCGCTGTGCTTCGTATAGACGTTGCGCTCCATCCAGTCGTCCGGCGTGCCGTGACCGTATTTCTCCAGCGTTTCCTTGTTCTTCGCTTCTTCGCGATACAGTTCCGCGCCTTCAAAAAACACTTTTTTGATGCCGCGCGTAACCGGGCTGTGCGGATCTTCCTCGGTCTCGCACTTTGCGTGGTGCTTGCGGTGGATCGCAACCCACTCCTTCGTGACCATGCCGGTCGTCATCCAGAGCCAGAAGCGGAAGAAGTGCATCATCACAGGATGCAGATCCAGCCCGCGATGGGCTTGCGAACGATGCAGGAAAATCGTGACTGCGGCGATGGTGATGTGCGTCACCACCGCCGTGAAAATGAAAACTTCCCAGCCGCTGGCATTGGTCAAGCCGTTGGAAAAGAAATCGAGTACTGCGTCTATCATTGTGTCTCCGTATCAAATGCCGAAAAACGGCATGGCGCTCAAGTGGGGTCGCCTTTTCGAAATACGAGGGGTAACCGGCGAAAAATCACCCAAAACAATAGAGAATTGTACCGCCTTTAGCTAGGCAAATCGGGTTTTGCAACCACTTGTTGCACATTTAGGCGCTCTTTTACCGCAGTGTATTGCTCATCCGCCAACCTGATTTCGCGTTGCGGGAAGGGAACGTTGATCTGATGCATCTGGAACAACTTCCAGATTGCCCGATTGACATCGGATAGCACACCGCCTCGTTCGCTTTCATTCACCCAGAAATTCAATTGCAGGTTAATGCCGTCGGCGCCAAATGCCATCATCAGCGCCTTCGGTGCGCGATCGCCGTCACGGCGAATACGCGGTTGCGACTGCGTCGCCTCTTCCAGCAACTGCAGCGCCAGATCGATATCGGTTCGATAATCGACGCTGACGGTTGTCGACATCAGCACCACGCTGTCCATCAGCGAAAAATTTTGCACGGAACCGGAAACAAACAGATCGTTCGGTACCACGGCACTGGAGCCATCGCCAGTGCGCAGCACCGTATAACGCGTATTGATCTGCGCAACACGCCCGGAAAAACGATCGACCGACACCATGTCGCCGATCGACAGGCTGCGCTCCAGCAAAATGATGAAGCCGGACACGTAACTGCTGGCGATTTTCTGCAGGCCGAGGCCGAGGCCGACGCCCAACGCACCGCCGAAAACCGACAGCACTGTCAGGTCAATACCGACCATCGACAAACTGATCAGCAATGCCAGCAACACCAGCACCGCGCGCGCCATGCGCGACAGCACGGCACGCATCGACGAATGCACGCTATCGAGCCGCATCAGACGTTCTTCCAGCAGCGCGGAAGCCCACAGCGCGACGATCATCGTCACGCAGACCGATAGCGCCGCCTGCAGCGCCGTCATGATCGACACCCGGTTCGTGCCCAGCGGTATCGTCGTCTGTTCCAGAAAGGCTTCCAGATCGGGCAGCAATCCCGTGATATGCAGCGCCACGACGATCCAGACCAACAGGGCGAAGCTCTTCTCGAACAGCAGGACGAAATTGCCAACCCTGCCACCCTTGGCGAAGATGCGACGCATCACGTAAAACGACAGTCTGATCAGCGCGAACGAACCGATCAGCGGGATCGCGATGCGCAGCAAATCTACGTTGGTAATCAGCGGTTCCAGAATCAACCGGGCGATCACGATCAGCACCAGCGTCAGCAGCGGCCACAGCACGCGCGAAAAACTCGCCACGCCAAACCGGCGCACGCCCTGCTTCTCGCCATCTGCAGTAAACATGCCACGTATCAGACGTGCCAGCAGCCAGCCGACCGCGATACATGACAACAATGCCGCCACCTGCCAACGCAATCCGGAATTGCCGAGATCGGTCGACAGATCGGTCCAGAAAGTCGAAAGCAGATTCGGGTTCATTGCGTCACGCCTTTCCCTTGCGCTCCAGTACGGCGGCAAAGAAACCATCGGTCTGGTGCCGTGTCGGCAGCAGCTTCAGGTAGTCGTCCATTTCCAGCGGAATCTTCTGTTCCGCCAGAACATCCTTCATCGGCACCAACGTGAAATCGTCGCGCGAAGCGAGGAACTGCGCGACGATGGCTTCGTTCTCTTCGTCCAGGATGCTGCAGGTCGCATAGACCAGCCGGCCGCCCGGTTTCACCAGTCGTGCCGCACCGTTCAGGATGGACAATTGTTTCTCGTTCAGTTCGGTCACCGCCTGCGGCGTCTGACGCCACTTGATGTCCGGGTTGCGGCGCAGCGTACCCAGCCCGCTGCATGGCGCATCGACCAGCACGCGGTCGATCTTACCAGCCAGGCGCTTGACCTTGGCATCGTTCTCGTGCGCGATCACCACCGGATGCACGTTCGACAGACCGCTGCGTGCCAGCCGCGGCTTCAGCTTCGCCAGCCGCTTGTCGGAAACGTCGAACGCATACAACCGGCCGGTATTGCGCATCGCCGCGCCCAGCGACAGCGTCTTGCCGCCGGCACCGGCGCAGAAATCGACAACCATCTCGCCGCGCTTGGCACCGACCAGTTGCGACAGCAACTGGCTACCTTCGTCCTGCACTTCGATCGCACCGTCCTTGAACAGCGGCATATTCTGCAGCGCCGGCTTCTTGCGTACACGAATGCCGAGCGGTGCATACGGCGTCGGTTCGCACTGGATAGGCGCGTTTGCCAGTTCTGCGATCACGTCGTCGCGCCCGGCTTTCAGTGCATTGACGCGCAAGTCCAGCGGCGCCGGCTGATTCATGCTGTGTGCCAATTCCAGCGTCGCTACCTCGCCATCGCGCTCGACCAGTTTGTCGAACAGCCATTGCGGCAGATTGGCGCGCAAGGTGGCAGGCAATGTTTCACGATCGATCTGCATCACGCGTGAGAGCCAGCCGGATTCTTCCTCGGCCAACCCGCCCAGCGCTTCTACACCGACGACCTCGGCCAGCCCCAGCAAAGCCATGCGGCGCATCGCGGGGCCGCTGCCCGATTCCGAAAAATTGGTATAGACCGCACGGTTGCGCAGGATCGCATAGATCGCTTCGGCAATCACGCCGCGCTCGCGCGAACCCAGCTTCGGATGGCCGCGAAAATAGTA
This sequence comes from Oxalicibacterium sp., assembly GCA_036519215.1. GTDB lineage: Bacteria > Pseudomonadota > Gammaproteobacteria > Burkholderiales > Burkholderiaceae_D > Oxalicibacterium. The sequence goes on along the minus strand of DATDLO010000159.1, from coordinate 3,012 downwards.
GGACAGCGTGACATCGGCCGGACCGGCGAACCGCAAAATTTCGCGCAGCACTTCTTCCGTGCTGCCGATGACATAGGGAGGCAATCTCATGCAAATTCCTTGGTGACTTGTTCTGTTTTCATCGCGCATCGGCGATGCGGACAATACCGTCGCGAACCGACAGCCGTCCTTCGACGAAGCAACGGATCGCGTGCGGATAAATAATGTGTTCCTGCTCCAGTACGCGCGCTGACAACGTCTGTTCGTCATCGTCCGGCAAGACGGAAACGGCCGCTTGCGCAACGATCGGTCCATGGTCCAGCTCGGCCGTGACGAAATGCACCGTCGCGCCGTGAATCTTGACGCCCGCTTCGAGCGCGCGGCGATGCGTGGCCAGGCCGGTAAAGCTCGGTAGCAGCGATGGATGAACGTTCAGCATGCGTCCTGCATAATGCGTCACGAATCCCGCCGTCAGGATGCGCATGAATCCGGCCAGCACGACCAGATCCGGCGCAAAACTGTCGATCGTGCGCTGCAGTTCGGTATCGAATGCCTCGCGTTCCGGATAGGCGGCGCTGGCGATGACGATAGCAGGTATGCCATGCGCCTGCGCGATCGCCAAACCCGGCGCATCCGCACGATTGCTGATGACGGCGGCGACCTGTGCCGGCCATTTCTCGTCCCGGGCGGCGCGCAGGATGGCAGCCATGTTGCTGCCGCGTCCGGAAATCAAAATGACGATTTTTTTCATGGCGCGCATTGTACCGCACTGCCACCCGCCGATCCGCCGAACGCAAGCAAATATGCGGCATTCCGGCTCCCGAAGAGGCGGACGAAACGGAAGAATTCAGGGAAAGCAGCCGCCTGCTCGACGGCCGGAGGGAGAACTACTGAAAGGAATAGAAGACGCGGAAGGCGATTTTCTTCTCGGCCCAGAATTCGGCAGCATCGCGGAACACATCGAGCAGCGTTTCGCGCGCTTCCTTGTCGAATTTGGGCGTGTTCGGCAATTGTTCCAGCACGATCAGGAAGCCGGGCTGTACACCTGCCTTGTGCGGCAGGCTGGTCAGGCAATCGGACAGCGCATCGAAATTCTTGCCGAAATGCCGTGGAAAGTGGAAGGCTTCCGCAATCGTGGTCAGTACCTGCTGCTTGGTTGCCGCATGGGCGCAATGCGCATACAGGAAGTGCTGCCCAAGCTGCGCGGCCTCGGCCTGCAGTTCGACGACGCGAAAAGCGCGGATCGACTGCACGACGTTCGGCGGCACGGTTTTAAGCAAACTCATCGATTCCTCTACCTTCAGGAAATTTTTCATCGGTGACAACAGGGCCATATTTCACTCTATGACACGTTTGAAACTTCTATAGTGATCGGCGGTGTAATAGTATTCGCGTGGCTGCTTCTTCTCGCCGCCCGTTACAATCCTTCTGGCGCCCCGATTGCGGGCACGCGGCGTTTTAACGGTGAATTCGCGATAATACCCGCGCTTTCGCTGCGGTAAAACCTTTTCGTAGTTTCCGAACACCGCTCCATCCTTTTCGTAGGGATAAGGACCACCCTGGCGGATGAGTGCGATCGTCCGTTGCGCCTCAGGCGGCAACTCGGTGAACGAAATAACGCCTAATTTGCCCGATTCGAAGGCAAAAACGTTAAAAGAAAGCAGTAATGTAGCGAAAAACAGCCAAAAACGTCGAATAATTTTGGTTTTCACGAATTTTTTCCCCGTTTTAAGGCTGTTTTACCAATTCAGCCACATTTCGGCATCGAGCGTACCGTGTTGCCGACAACGAAGCAATAGATAAGCAGTCAGTGAGCGAACGCAAACTCAGCTTGCGGCGCGCAGCGCTGGCGCCACGACGTCCCCTGGCTCTTGTGAAAAAAAGGCAAGTATCTCCCCCTTGTGCGCCAATGCATCCTGACGGCCGAGCGCCATCAGCTCCGACGTGTAACTTTTTTCAAACAACAGATAGGACGCCAACGCCGCACCGCGCACCTCGGTCGCGCCGATACCGGCCAACAGCATGCGCACCGGCCGCGGCAGGCTGCCGATATGGCGGCTGGCAATCGTGTCCAGCCGTTCCGATGGCGAAATCGACAACATCTGGATCGGCCGCAGCGGCGTACGGGCCAGTTGCTCCGGCGTCAGGAACGACAGCGTCTCATTGATCCGGTTCAGGCGTTCGACATCGCCGGCGATACTGTCGAGGAAGATGCTGGACATCGCATGACCGGCAATCTGCGCCAGCGTCGGATACTGCGCATGCGCGGCAGGATCGATCGCCGGCTCCAGCAGGCGGCCGGAACCGATCACCAGCACCTTGTCGGCGCCGAGATGGATGGCCGGTGAAATCGGCGCCAGCTGGCGCATCGATCCGTCACCGAAATATTCGCGGCGACCGGCACAGAAAATCGGTGTCGCCGGAAAAATCAGCGGAATCGCCGACGACGCCAGCAGATGCTCGATGCCGATCTGCGCACGCACTGCGCTGCGTTGTGTACGCACCCACGGTTCGATGTCGGCTTCGCTCTGATAGAAAGTAATGTGCTGGCCGGCCGTATAGGACGATGCCGTCACCGCCAGCGCATGCAGCTTGCCCTCCGCCAGCGCCTTGTCCAGCTTCGGCAGATTCAGCATCCGGTTCAGCAGATTGACCAGCGGCGTATTGTCCAGCAAGGACACTGGCGGATTTGCCCGCCACGTCCGCATCAGCCAGCCGAACGACAGCAGCGACAGCCAGCGCGCGCCGGAACGCAGCACGCCCAGCGAGTCGGCGCGATAAACCTGCTCGGCCGTAAAGTTTTCCCAGACATTTGCAATGCGATCCAGGCCGTTATTGAAATCGTCGGCATGGCAGGCCAGCGCCGTGGCGTTGATCGCGCCGGCGGATGTGCCGCAGAACACTCGGAACGGACTTTCCGAGGCCGGCCAGCCGGCATCGAGCAGGACTCGTCGAATCCCCACCAGCACGCCCGCCTGGTAGGCGGCGCGAGCGCCGCCGCCGGTGAGCACGAGGCCGACCGGCGCTGTCCCG
>DATDLO010000158.1:0-4187 GCA_036519215.1 Oxalicibacterium sp. | reverse complement strand
GTCTGGAATCCGATCGGTCACCTCGCTGCCGTCTGGCGGAAAACGAGGCACCCTTGTCGAGCGGATTCGCGATTTACAAACTCGATTACAAGCAAATTTACAAACTCACCCGAATGACAATTCAGGCAAGCCCGTGATTCTACCCCGAATCCGGCTGCCGTTTCAAGCTTTACGCGACTTTCCCGGCGAACAATCGCCTGCTCGTCTATAATCTTCCCTCACGATCCATCCCGCCGTATCGAAGCAATTTTTTGCGGCAATTTTCAATTTCCTTATGGGCAATATTTCCATCAAGACAGCCGAAGACATCGCCGGCATGCGTGTCGCCGGCCGCCTCGGCTCCGAAGTTCTCGATTACATCACGCCGTTCGTCAAGCCCGGCGTGACCACGGGCGAACTCGACCGCCTGTGCCATGAATACATGGTCAACGTGCAAGGCACGATTCCCGCACCGCTGAATTACTGCCCGCCGGGCTACACGCCATATCCGAAATCGGTCTGCACGTCGGTCAACGACGTGATCTGCCACGGCATTCCCGGCGACAAGGTGTTGAAAAACGGCGATGTGCTGAACATCGACGTCACCGTCATCAAGGACGGCTACCACGGCGACACCAGCCGCATGTTCTTTATCGGCGAACCATCCATCCTCGCCAAGCGGCTGAGCGACATCACTTACGAATGCATGTGGCTGGGCATTTCCAAGATCAAGCCGGGCGCACATCTGGGCGACATTGGCTTCATCATCCAGCAGCATGCCGAAAAGGCCGGCTACAGTGTGGTGCGCGAATTCTGTGGTCACGGCATCGGCAAGATTTTCCATGAAGAGCCGCAAGTGCTGCATTACGGCCGTCCCGGCACGCTGGAAAAACTGGCGCCGGGCATGATCTTCACTGTGGAACCCATGATCAACGCCGGTCGCCGCGAAATCCGCGAAATGAACGATGGCTGGACCATCAAGACCAAGGATCGCAGCCTATCTGCGCAATGGGAACACACGGTGCTGGTCACCGAAACGGGCTATGAAGTGCTGACGCTGTCGGCCGGCAGCCCGCCGCCGCCCGCCTTCGTTACATCCGGAGCTGCAGCCCAACCCGTCAGCGCCTGATAGTTGCCATGACCACGCTTGCCGTCGCCCTGAAGGAACAGCTCAAGGCAGAACGTCAGACCGCCATCGATACCTTCCTGGCACACGGCAAGGTGGAAATGCTGCTGACACGACTGAAGGACAACGTCGATGCCGCGCTGATCGAAGCCTGGAAGACATTCGAACTGCCACAGAGCGCGGCACTGGTCGCCGTCGGCGGCTACGGCCGCGGCGAGCTGTTCCCGCATTCCGATGTCGACGTGCTGATCCTGCTGCGGGAAGCGCCGGACACCGCACTGCAGGGCCGATTGGAAGAGCTGGTACAACTGTTCTGGGATATCGGCCTCGAAATCGGCCACAGCATCCGCACCATCGACGAATGCCTGTCCGAAGCCGCCGCCGACATTACCGTGCAGACCAGTCTGCTCGAAGCCCGGCTGATCACCGGCAATGCCGAACAATTCCGCCTGCTGAAGGAACGCTGCGATGCCGCGATGGACCCGCAAGCCTTCTTCCAGGATAAAACGCTGGAACTGCGCCAGCGCCACGCCAAATACGAAGACACGCCCTACAGTCTGGAACCGAACTGCAAGGAAAGTCCCGGCGGCCTGCGCGACCTGCAAGTTATCCTGTGGGTCGCCAAGGCAGCGCAGCTGGGCGACTCATGGCGCAAGCTGGCCGAACGCGGCCTGATCACCGATACCGAAGCGCGCCAGCTCAAACAGAATGAACGTGCGCTGAAGGATGTGCGCATCCGTCTCCACATCATCACGAATCGGCACGAAGACCGCCTTGTTTTCGACGTCCAGACCGCAATCGCCGAATCGGTCGGTTTCAAGAATTCCCCGACACGCCGCGCCAGCGAATACCTGATGCAGCGCTACTACCGCGCCGCCAAGGCGGTCACGCAACTGAACGCGATCCTGCTGCAGAACATCGAGGCGCAACTATTCCCGCAGATGACCTCGCCGGTCGCGATCAATGCGCGCTTCAACGAAGTCAACGGCTTCATCGACATCGCTGACGACGACACTTTCCAGACCACACCGTCGGCGATGCTGGAAGTCTTCCTGCTGCTGTCGCTGCACCCGGAACTGAAAGGCATGACGGCACGCACGCTGCGCGCGCTGTGGCACTCGCGCTTCCAGATCGACAACAACTTCCGCCGCGATCCGAAGAACCGCAAGCTGTTCATGGATATCCTGAAGGCGCCGCAGGGCGTCACGCATGCGCTGCGCCGGATGAACCAGACCAGCATCCTCGGCCGCTACCTGCCGAACTTCCGCCGCATCGTCGGCCAGATGCAGCACGACCTGTTCCACGTCTACACGGTCGACCAGCACATCATGATGGTCGTGCGCAATGTGCGCCGCTTCATGCTGAGCGAGCATGCACATGAATATCCGTTCTGCAGTCAGCTCGCGGCCAACTTCAACAAGCCCTGGCTGCTGTATGTCGCCGCGCTGTTCCACGACATCGCCAAGGGGCGCGGCGGCGACCATTCGGTGCTTGGGATGGAAGACGCGCGCGACTTCTGCATCGATCACGGCCTGACGGAAGAGGAAACCGAACTCGTCGTCTTCCTCGTCGAGCAGCATCTGACGATGTCGCAAGTCGCGCAAAAGCAGGATCTGTCCGATCCCGACGTGATCGCCCATTTCGCGCAAACGGTCGGCGACGAACGCCATCTGACCGCGCTCTACCTGCTCACAGTGGCCGACATTCGCGGCACCAGTCCGAAGGTCTGGAATGCGTGGAAAGGCAAGCTGCTGGAAGACCTGTACAACATGACGCTGCGCGTACTCGGCGGCGAAGCGCCATCGGCGGAACGCGAACTGAAGAACCGCCAGGAAGAAGCGCTGAAGACGCTGCGCCTGTTGACGCTGCCCGAAAACGCACACAAAAAGCTGTGGGAACAACTCGATGTCGTCTATTTCCTGCGGCACTATGCCAATGACATCGCCTGGCAGACGCGCGTGCTCTACGACAAGATCGACAGCACAACACCAGTCGTCAAATGCCGGCTGGCACCGATAGGCGAAGGATTGCAGGTCGCCGTCTACGTCAAGGACCGCTCCGACCTGTTCGCACGCATCTGCAGCTATTTCGATCGCAAGAACTTCAGCATCCTCGACGCCAAGATCCACACGACCAAGCATGGTTACGCGCTCGATACCTTCCTGATCACCGAACCGGCCTTCGCCGCCAGCTATCGCGACCTGATCAGCCTGATCGAGCACGAGCTGGCCGAACTGCTGCGGCAACCGGCCGAGTTGCCGGCACCGAGCAAGGGCCGCCTGTCGCGCCTGTGCCGCACCTTCCCGGCCACGCCGACCGTCGACCTGCGCCCGGACGAACGCGGCCAGTACTATCTGCTGACCGTTTCCGCCAACGACCGCAACGGCCTGCTGTATTCGATCGCCAATGTGCTGGCGAAGTACAAGGTCAACCTGCACACCGCCAAGGTGATGACATTGGGCGAACGCGTGGAAGACGTCTTTCTCGTCGATGGCCCCATGCTGAACAACCTGCGCAACCAGATCCAGCTGGAAAGCGACCTGCTCGACGCACTGCGTATCTGACACCACCAATTTCAACCGCCGCACACTGCGCGGCTGCTTTCACTTTTTTCCTGCAACGCCATGACTGAACCGCTCCGCCTTTCCAAACGCATGTCTGAACTTGGTCTCTGCTCACGCCGCGAAGCCGACGAGTGGATCGCACGCGGCTGGGTGCGCGTCGACGGCAAGGTCGTCTCCGAACTGGGCACCAAGATCCTGCCGACTCAACGAGTCACCGTCGAACGACAAGCCGCCGCCGAACAATCGAAACGCGTGACGATCCTGATCAACAAGCCGGTCGGCTACGTCAGCGGCCAGGCCGAGGATGGCTACAAGCCGGCCATCGTGCTGGTCAAACCTGAAGCACGCTGGAAGGAAGACAAGTCGACGACGCAATTCCATCCGACGCAGCTGCGCAGCCTCGTTCCCGCCGGTCGCCTCGACATCGATTCCGTCGGCCTGCTGATACTGACGCAGGACGGCCGCATCGCCAAGCAGCTGATCGGCGAAGATACCTCGATCGAAAAGGAATACCTGGT
>DATDLO010000157.1:0-2020 GCA_036519215.1 Oxalicibacterium sp. | reverse complement strand
TGGCCGAGCTGATGGGCCGCCAGCATCCCGGACAATCGTTCGGCGCATCGATTCCTTTGGAAATCACGCCGGAATTCGTGCGTGATGAAGTCGCCCGCGGCCGCGCCATCATTCCTGCCAACATCAATCACCCGGAAGTCGAGCCGATGATCATCGGCCGCAATTTCCTCGTGAAGATCAATGCCAACATCGGCAACTCTGCAGTCACGTCGTCGATCGGCGAGGAAGTCGAAAAAATGACGTGGGCGATCCGCTGGGGCGGCGACAACGTGATGGATCTGTCGACCGGCAAGCACATCCATGAAACGCGCGAATGGATCATCCGCAACTCGCCGGTGCCGATCGGTACCGTGCCGATTTATCAGGCGCTGGAAAAGGTCAACGGCAAGGCCGAAGACCTGACGTGGGAAATCTTCCGCGACACGCTGATCGAGCAGGCCGAGCAGGGCGTCGACTACTTCACGATCCACGCCGGTGTACGCCTGCAATACGTGCCGCTGACGGCCAAGCGCATGACCGGCATCGTGTCGCGCGGCGGTTCGATCATGGCGAAATGGTGCCTCGCGCATCACAAGGAGTCGTTCCTGTACGAGCACTTCGAAGACATCTGCGAAATCATGAAGGCGTACGACGTGTCGTTCTCGCTCGGCGACGGCTTGCGTCCGGGTTCGATCTATGATGCCAACGACGAAGCGCAGCTTGGCGAATTGCGCACGCTCGGCGAACTGACGCAGATCGCATGGAAGCACGACGTGCAGGTGATGATCGAAGGTCCGGGCCACGTGCCGATGCACCTGATCAAGGAAAACATGGACCTGCAACTGAAACATTGCCACGAAGCGCCGTTCTACACGCTGGGCCCGTTGACGACCGACATCGCGCCGGGTTACGACCACATCACGTCCGGCATCGGCGCGGCGCAGATCGGCTGGTACGGCACCGCGATGCTGTGCTACGTGACGCCGAAAGAGCATCTTGGTTTGCCGAACAAGGTCGACGTCAAGGATGGCATCATCACGTACAAGATCGCCGCGCATGCTGCCGATCTGGCAAAAGGCCACCCCGGCGCGCAAATCCGCGATAATGCCTTGTCGAAGGCGCGTTTCGAATTCCGCTGGGAAGACCAGTTCAATATCGGTCTCGATCCGGACAAGGCGCGGGAATTCCACGACGAGACTTTGCCCAAGGATTCTGCTAAAGTCGCGCACTTCTGCTCGATGTGCGGTCCGCACTTCTGCTCGATGAAGATCACGCAGGAAGTCCGCGATTACGCAGCCAATCAGGGCATTTCCGAAATCCAGGCGCTCAAGCAGGGCATGGAAGTCAAATCGATCGAGTTCGTCAAAAGCGGCTCGGAAATTTATCAGAAGCAATGATGTTTGAAATCGAACTGAACGGCGCACCGCACCAGGTCGACGACGGTAACAATGTCGAAGAACTGGTGGCAGCCTTGTCGCTGGCCGGCAAGGCGGTCGCCGTGGCCATCAACCGCGAGATCGTGCCGCGCAGCCAGTGGGCTGACCGCAAGCTGCAGCCGGCCGATCGCGTCGATGTCGTGCGCGCCATCGGCGGCGGTTGAGTCGCCTGTGCCGGTGCGGCGTCTGCCGCCCGGCTTTTTGATCATGCCTGCAACATTCTGCAATTTCTGGAATGTGGGCCGCGGCGGACTTGCGACAAGGTCCGTACCGAAGAATACGGAAATCATCATGAGCCAATCCGCTCCTCAAGCCACTCCATTAGCCGATCAACCGTTCGTCGTTGCCGGCAAGACCTATCGTTCGCGCCTGCTGGTTGGCAGCGGTAAATACAAAGACCTGACTGAAACGCGCGAAGCCAGTCTCGCCAGCGGCGCCGAGATCGTCACCGTCGCGATCCGCCGCGTCAACATCGGCCAGGACCCGAATGCGCCCAGCCTGCTCGACGCGCTGCCGCCATCCGAATTCACGCTGCTGCCAAACTCCGCTGGCTGCTACAACGCGGCCGACGCCGTTTACACGCTGCAGCTCGGTCGCGAACTGCT
>DATDLO010000156.1:0-5032 GCA_036519215.1 Oxalicibacterium sp. | reverse complement strand
GGACTGCCGCGCTTGCTCAACTGTTCGGTAATCGATTTCAGGATTTCACCGGTTTCGGCCAGCAGCGGCAAAGCATCGTCGGCCGGCAGGCGCGACAGGTATTCGAGAAAGACCGGCAGGTAATCCGGCAACTGGCCGTCGTTCAGATACAGCCCGTGCTGCTCGTACATCCGCAGCAGATCGACCATGGCCTGCCCGCGATCGCGCGATTCGCCGTGCACATGCTCGAACAGGTGCAGCGACGTGGCGCGGCCGCGATCGAACAGTGCGACGTAGTTTTCCTGCAGTCGGATCAGTTCGCGTTCGTCGCAGTAATCGAAGAAACACTCCAGACCTTGCCGTGCTTCCTGCGGCAAGGCGCGTTCGTCACGCAACTGCGTGCGTGCTTCCGGCAGCGCTGTGATCAGTGCATCGTCCGGATAGTCGAGCAGTGCGGACAGCATGGGAAACAGCAGCGGCGAAGGCGGTGTACGGCGTCGCATCTTCATAATTTTTTGCAACCCTTCATAACTCCTGCTTGATCGGGATTGTGCGGTTGCGTTTCTTCGCGGTGGCGAACAGGCCGGTTTCGGTACGACCGTCCGAGCAGCCGTTGCCGAACGAGAAACCGCACGACGAACGCAGGTCGAACGCGTCTTCCGCGTATTCGCGGTGCGCAGTCGGGATCACGAAGCGGTCTTCGTAGTTGGCGATCGCCAGGTAGCGATACATTTCCTCCACCTGTGCGACCGACAATCCGACCTGCTGCAGCACTTCCGGCATATCGGCGCCGTCGACATGGCGGCCGCGCATGAAGCCGCGCATCGCCAGCAGCCGTTCCAATGCCAGCTTCACCGGCTCTTCCTTGCCGGCCGTCAGCAGGTTCGCCAGATAGCGCAGCGGAATGCGCAGCGATTCGACGTCCGGCAGCCAGCCGTTCATGCCGAGTTCGCCGCTGTTGGCGGCGGCATTGATCGGCGACAGCGGTGGTACGTACCAGACCATCGGCAACGTGCGAAATTCCGGATGCAGCGGGAAGGCGATCTTCCAGTCGATCGCCATTTTGTAGACCGGCGAGCGTTGCGCGCCTTCTACCCAGCTCGCCGGCACGCCGTCGCGTTCGGCTTGCGCGATGACGGCGGGATCGTTCGGATCAAGAAAAACGGACAGCTGAGCTTCATACAAATCGGTTTCATTCTCGACACTGGCGGCTTCCTCGATGCGGTCGGCGTCGTACAGCAGCACGCCCAGATAGCGGATGCGGCCGACGCAGGTTTCCGAGCAGACGGTTGGCTGGCCGACTTCGATGCGCGGATAGCAGAAGATGCATTTCTCGGCCTTGCCGCTGTGCCAGTTGTAATAGATCTTTTTGTACGGGCAGCCGGAGACGCACATGCGCCAGCCGCGACATTTGTCCTGGTCGATCAGCACGATGCCGTCTTCCTCGCGCTTGTAGATCGAGCCGGAGGGGCACGCTGCGACACAGGCCGGGTTCAGGCAGTGTTCGCACAGGCGCGGTAGGTACATCATGAAGGTATTTTCGAACTGGCCGTAGATATCCTTCTGCACGTTTTCGAAGTTGATGTCCTTCGAACGCTTGTCGAACTCGCCGCCGAGAATTTCCTCCCAGTTCGGCCCCCATTCGATCTTTCCCATGCGCTCGCCGCTGATCAGCGAGCGCGGTCGCGCAACGGGCATCGCTTTCGCATTGCCGGCATCCTGCAGATGCGCGTAATCGAAAGTGAACGGTTCGTAATAGTCGTCGATCTCTGGCAGACGCGGATTGGCGAAGATCTGCGCCAGCAGTCGCCACTTGCTGCCGAGGCGCGGTTCGATCTTGCCGTCGTTGCGCCGTTTCCAGCCGCCGCGCCAGCGTTCCTGGTCTTCCCAGTTTTTCGGATAACCGATGCCGGGTTTGGTCTCGACATTGTTGAACCACGCGTATTCCATGCCTTCGCGACTGGTCCAGACGTTCTTGCAGGTCACCGAGCAGGTATGGCAGCCGATGCATTTGTCTAGGTTCAGCACCATCGCAATCTGTGCGCGTACCTTCATGAAGCTTCTCCTTCACGGATCTTGTGTGCGGTGGCAGGGTTGACCGGATCGGGCGCAGAAGCGGACGATGATTCGTCCAGCCAGTCGATCTTGTTCATCTTGCGCACGATCAGAAATTCGTCACGGTTGGAGCCGACGGTGCCGTAGTAATTGAAGCCGTAGGAAAGCTGCGCATAGCCGCCGATCATGTGCGTCGGCTTCAGCGCGATGCGCGTGACCGAGTTGTGAATGCCGCCGCGCGTGCCGGTGATTTCCGAGCCGGGCGTGTTGATGATCTTTTCCTGCGCGTGATACATCATCACCATGCCCTGCGGAATGCGCTGACTGACGACGGCGCGTGCGCACAATGCGCCGTTGACGTTGTAGCACTCGATCCAGTCGTTATCGACGACGTCGATCGCTTTCGCATCCGTCTCCGACATCCACACGATGGGGCCGCCACGCGACAGCGTCAGCATCAACAGGTTGTCGGTGTAGGTGCTGTGGATGCCCCATTTCTGGTGCGGCGTCAGGAAGTTCAGCACGCGTTCCGGATTGCCGTTGGAGCGCGTGCCGAGCATGTGCGCATAGTTGCCGGTATCGATTGGCGGCTTGTACACGCACAGCGATTCACCGAAGGCGCGCATCCATGCATGATCCTGGTACAACTGCTGGCGGCCGCTGATGGTGCGCCACGGAATCAGTTCGTGCACGTTGGTATAGCCGGCGTTGTACGACACGTGTTCCGATTCGATGCCGCTCCAGGTCGGCGACGAGATGATCTTGCGCGGCTGCGCCTGGATGTCGCGGAAACGGATTTTCTCGTCGGCGCGCGCCTCGGCCAGATGCGCATGATCGCGTCCGGTGAGTGTCGACACCGCCTGCCATGCCTTGACGGCGACCGTGCCATTGGTTTCTGGCGCCAGCGTCAGGATGGTTTCGGCGGCATCCAGTGCGCTGTCGATGCGCGGCTGGCCGTCGCGATCGCCGGGCCGGTCGACGCGGTAGTTGAGCTGGCCGAGCAGTTCGACTTCTTCCTTGGTATCCCAGTTGATGCCCTTGCCGCCGTTGCCGAGTTTTTCCATCAACGGGCCGAGCGAGGTGAAGCGCTCGTAAGTCTGCGGATAATCGCGCTCGACCACGATGACGGACGGCATCGTCTTGCCGGGCCTGGCTTCGCATTCGCCGCGCTTCCAGTCCTGCACATCGAACGGCTGCGCCAGCTCGCCCGGCGTATCGTGCGCGATCGGCGCCAGCACGACATCGCGCTCCAGTCCGAGATGGCCGTGGCTCAGTTCGGAAAAACGCTTGGCGATGCCCTTGAAGATTTCCCAGTCGCTCTTCGATTGCCACGCCGGATCGACGGCGGCCGACAGCGGATGGATGAATGGATGCATGTCGGACGTGTTCATGTCGTCCTTCTCGTACCAGGTCGCGGTCGGCAGCACGATGTCCGAATACATGCAGGTGGTCGACATGCGGAAATCCAGCGTGACCAGCAGATCGAGCTTGCCCTGCGGCGCGGTTTCGTGCCACTTCACTTCTTCCGGTTTCGCGCCGCCATTGGCGACCACGTCGTCTCCCTGCACGCCGTGCGTGGTGCCGAGCAGATGCTTGAGAAAATATTCGTGGCCCTTGCCGGACGAGCCGAGCAGGTTGGAACGCCAGACGAACATGTTGCGCGGAAAGTTGGCCGGATTGTCCGGGTCTTCGCAAGCCATGCGCAGCGCGCCGGACTGCAATTGCTGCGCGATGGTGCTGCCGGCCTTGCCCGCATCGCCTAACGTGCGGCCAACTGCGAGCGGATTCTCCTGCAGTTGCGGTGCGGAAGGCAGCCAGCCCATGCGCTCGGCGCGCACGTTGTAATCGATGGTGACGCCGTGAAAATCCTTTTTATCCGCCAGCGGCGACAGCAGGTCGGCCGGATTCATCGGGTCGTAGCGCCACTGGTCGGTGTGCGCATAGAAGAACGACGTCGCATTCATCTGCCGTGGTGGGCGATGCCAATCGAGGCCGAAAGCCAGCGCGGTCCAGCCCGTCTGTGGGCGCAGCTTTTCCTGGCCGACATAATGCGACCAGCCACCGCCGGATTTGCCGATGCAGCCGCACATGATCAGCATGTTGATGATCGCGCGGTACGACATGTCCATGTGGAACCAGTGGTTGATGCCGGCGCCGAGGATCACCATCGACTTACCCTGCGTCTTGTGCGCGTTTTCAGCAAATTGACGCGCGACGGTAATCACGTCTTCACGCTTGACGCCGGTGATCGCTTCCTGCCAAGCGGGCGTGTAGGGTAGGTTGTCGTCGTAGCTGTGCGCGATGCCGTCGCCGCCCAGGCCCTGATCGAGGCCGTAGTTGGCGATGAACAGGTCATAGACGGTGGCGACCAGCATTTCGCCTTCGCGCGTGACAACACGACGTGCACCGATGCGGCGTGCGAAGCTCGACGAATGCGAGGTGTGCGGGAAATGCGGATGCTCGCGGTTGCCGAAGTAGGGGAATAGCACGTCGACAGCTTCGTCGCGTGTCTGCACCAGCGACAGCCGCGGCACGATGGCGCGGCCGTCCGCCGCTTCCGACTGCAGGTTCCACTTGCCCTTGTCCTCGCCTTCCTTCTGTCCCCAGCGGAAACCAAGCGAACCGACCGGCACGACCAGATCGCCGTCGGCCTCGTCGATCATCACGGTCTTCCAGTCGGGATTGTTTGCCTGGCCAAGACCGTCGGCGAAGTCGGAAGCGCGCAGCAGTCGCTCCGGCACGTAGCCGTCGCCATGCGGCACCAGTCGCACGAGGCAGGGCATGTCGGTGTAGCGGCGGCAGTAATCGAGAAAATAGTCGCTGTTGCCGGCAAGGTGGAATTCCTTCAGGATCACGTGCCCCATCGCCAGCGCCAGCGCGGCATCGGTGCCCTGCTTCGGATGCAGCCAGATATCGCCGAACTTTGCACCTTCCGAATAATCGGGGAAAACGGACACGATCTTCGTGCCCTTGTAACGCACCTCGGTCATGAAGTGCG
>DATDLO010000155.1:0-7287 GCA_036519215.1 Oxalicibacterium sp. | reverse complement strand
GTGCCATGTCGGCATCCTGCGCGCGATCCTCGAAAACGATGCGGATGCGCGCAAGGACGAGGCAGCATTGTATGCCTGCCTGCGTGCCAAGGATGTGCCGGAGTTGCAGAAGATCACGTCGAAATATGCAGACGATACGCGACGCGCATTGCTGGCGTTGCCTGGGTTGTACGGCGATGCATCGGTTCTGGTTCGTGCACGTGAAGTTCTGCCGGAACTGCCGGGTATCGCACGAGCGTTGAACGAGCTGGAGTCGCTGTCGAAACTGGCAGGAGGCGCAAACGCCATTACCATCGATCTGGCCGATCTGGGCGGTTATCAGTATGAAAGCGGCGTGATGTTCGCGATCTACGTCGACGGCTTGCCGAACGCGGTAGCGCGCGGCGGACGCTACGATCACGTTGGCGAGGCATTCGGCCGTGCGCGCCCGGCGACCGGCTTTTCGATGGACTTGCGCGAGCTTGCACGCTTGCTGCCTGCGGCAGCGCCGAAGCGAGCCATTCGCGCGCCGTGGGGACGCGATGCAAAGCTGCATGAAACCATTGCGTCGCTGCGCCAATCGGGCGAGGTGGTGATACACAGCTTGTCCGGCGATGAAAACGATCAGGACGAATTCGAGTGCGATCGTGCACTGGTGTTCGAGAATGGCAACTGGATTATCAAAAATTTAGGTTAAGTGATGTCTACACAAAACATGGCAAAGAACGTCGTTGTTGTCGGTACCCAGTGGGGCGATGAAGGCAAGGGAAAGATCGTCGATTGGCTGACCGACCATTCGCAAGGCGTGGTGCGCTTCCAGGGCGGTCATAACGCCGGCCATACGCTGGTGATCGGTGGTCACAAGACGGCGCTGCAATTGATCCCTTCGGGCATCATGCGCGAAGGCGTGGCTTGCTACATCGGTAACGGTGTCGTGTTGTCGGTGCCTGATCTGCTGCGCGAAATCGACAAGCTGCAGGCGATCGGCGTCGAAGTGCCGTCGCGACTGAAAGTTTCTGAAGCCTGCCCGATCATCCTGCCGTATCACGTGGCGCTGGACGTGGCACGCGAAGTGGCGCGCGGCGAGAACAAGATCGGTACCACCGGCAAGGGCATTGGTCCGGCCTATGAAGACAAGGTTGCGCGCCGCGCGATCCGCGTGGCTGACCTGCTCAACGAAAAACGCTTTGCCGAGAAGTTGCTCGAGAATCTCGACTATCACAACTTCGTGCTGACCCATTACCTCAAGGTACAGGCGATCGATTACCAAAAGACGCTCGACGATGCGCTGGCCGACGTGCCGCGTCTGAAACCGATGGTGGGCGATGTATCGAGTGAACTGTACGCAGCATTCAACAACGGCTCCAATCTGCTGTTCGAAGGCGCGCAGGGCAGCCTACTGGACGTCGATCACGGCACCTATCCGTACGTCACGTCGAGCAACTGCGTGGCAGGCAATGCCGCGACTGGCGCCGGCGTCGGCCCCGACATGTTGCACTACGTGCTGGGCATTACCAAGGCATACACGACGCGCGTCGGTTCCGGCCCCTTCCCATCGGAGCTGCCGACTGACCAGGGCATCGGCAAGCATCTGGCTACCGTCGGCCACGAATTCGGTACCGTGACCGGACGTGCGCGCCGTTGCGGCTGGTTCGATGCGGCATTGCTGCGCCGTTCGGCACAGATCAATGGCGTGACCGGCATGTGCTTCACCAAGCTCGATGTGCTGGACGGTCTGGAATCGCTGCGTATCTGCACCGGCTACAAGCTGCACGGCAAGCAAATCGACATTTTCCCGGTCGGCGCCGAAGATGCTGCGGCATGCGAACCGATCTACGAAGAAATGCCGGGCTGGAAGGAAAGCACGGTTGGCGCCAAGTCGATGGACGTGCTGCCGGCCAATGCACGCGCCTATATCAAGCGCATCGAAGAACTGGTGGGCGTGCCGATCGACATGGTTTCGACAGGCCCCGATCGTGAAGAGACGATCGTGTTGCGTCATCCCTTCAAATAGTCGTCAGGTGATGTAATGCGTGATGCGTGTGAACCGGCTTCTTCCGATTTATGGGTGGACTGGGACACGTATCACGATGCCATCGAGCGGCTGGCATTGCTCGTTCACGAATCGGGATGGGCGTTCGACCAGGTGCTATGCCTCGCACGAGGCGGTCTGCGGCCGGGCGACGTCTTTTCGCGTATTTTTGACGTGCCGCTCGCGATCCTGTCGACGAGTTCCTATCGTGAAGATGCGGGCAAGGCACAAGGACAACTGGATATCGCCGCGCATATCACGATGACCAGGGGTACGTTGAGTGGCAAGGTCTTGCTGATCGATGACCTGGTGGATTCGGGCGTCACGCTGGAGCAGGTTCAGCGTCATCTGGCGGAACGCTTTCCGGCCGTGACCGAGATCAGGACGGCCGTCATCTGGTACAAGGCATGTTCTGTGGCCAAGCCGGATTTCTATCTCGATTACCTTCCCGACAATCCGTGGATACACCAGCCGTTCGAACAATATGACGGCTTGCGCCCGCATCAACTGGCGACGCGTAGAAAAGGTCCGCAATAATCGATTGGATCGACAATCCTGATGCCGGTGCAGTGTCTCGGTGAGGTATGCAAGCAGAAGCGGGGAAGCTGGCACGAAATGTACAGGCGGAAAAGAAAAAACCCGTTGACGAATCAACGGGTTTCTCTTTGTGACTTGGTGCCCACGGAGGGACTCGAACCCCCACACCTCGCGGCACATGGACCTGAACCATGCGCGTCTACCAATTCCGCCACGTGGGCCTGCTGCTGTACTGCTGCAGAAAGACCGCCATTATATAGGGATTACGGAGGCTGTCAACACTTCTTGCCGGATAATTTGTCGGGCAACCGACTTGTCATGCAAACATCCACGTGCTCCGTTACACTCGCTTCGTTCAATCATATTTTAGTCAGTAGAAAGCGCTTTTGAGCCAATACACATATACCATCCCGAGCCGGGAAGAAATCCTCGGCATTCTTCGCACGGCGGCCGCTTCTCATGATGCCGACTCGCTTGCTGCGGCGTTGAGCGTCAAGCCCGACGAAATGGAAGGATTCACGCGTCGCCTGAACGCCATGGAGCGCGACGGGCAGATCAAGCCGGACCGTGCCGGCAATTATCAACTTGCACATTCATCGCACTTCATCGAAGGGCGCGTCAGCGGTCATCGCGACGGCTATGGTTTCCTGATTCCGGACGATGCCAGCTCCGATATCTTCCTGACGGAAAAGGAAATGCAGAAGGTATTGCACGGCGATCGCGTACAGGTGCGTGTCGTCGGTACCGACAGGCGTGGTCGTCCGGAGGGATCGATCGTTGAAGTGGTGGAACGTGCCAACAGCTACGTGATCGGTCGCCTGCTGAACGAGAACGGCGTCTGGATCGTCGCGCCGGAAGACAAGCGCATTGGCCAGGATATCCTGCTGGCGGGCTCGCCCGGCAAGGCGAAGGCGGCGCAGGTGGTCAGTGTCGAGTTGATCGAGCAGCCATCGCGTTTCAGCCAGCCGGTCGGCCGCATTGTCGAGGTGCTGGGCGATATCGATGATCCGGGCATGGAGATCGAGATTGCCGTGCGCAAGTATGGCGTGCCGCATGAGTTTTCCGAAGAAGCAAAAAAAGTCGCATCCAAGTTGCCGAACGAGGTTCGCGCAGCGGATCTGACCGAGCGCGTCGATTTGCGCGATGTACCGCTGGTGACGATCGATGGCGAGGATGCGCGTGACTTCGACGATGCCGTCTACTGCGAACCGTGCAAGATCGGCCGTGCTTCCGGTTTCCGCCTGATCGTTGCGATTGCAGACGTCAGCCACTACGTGAAACCCGGCGAGCCGCTGGATACGGATGCGCTCGAACGCAGCACATCGGTGTATTTCCCGCGTCGCGTGATTCCGATGCTGCCGGAAAAACTGTCGAACGGATTGTGTTCGCTGAATCCCGATGTGGATCGCCTGACGCTGGTGTGCGATGCCGTCATCACTGCCAAGGGCGAGATCAAGGCCTATCAGTTCTATCCTGCCGTCATTCATTCGGCGGCACGCCTGACTTATACCGAGGTCGCTGCGATTCTCGGCAATACGAAAGGTATCGAAGCCTCGCGCCGACAGGCGCTGGTGCCGCATTTGCTGCATCTGTACGGCGTCTATCAGGCGCTGTTGCAGGCGCGGCATGCGCGCGGCGCCATCGATTTCGAGACGACCGAAACGTATATCGTCTGCAATGAAGTCGGCAAGATCGAGCAGATCGTGCCGCGTACGCGCAACGAGGCACACAAGCTGATCGAAGAATGCATGCTGGCGGCCAACGTCTGCGCGGCCGATCTGCTGGAGCAACACAAGCATCCAAGCCTGTATCGCGTGCATGCGCTGCCGACGACGGAAAAGCTGAATCAGGTGCGAACCTTCCTGAAACAAGTCGGTTTGAATCTGGGCGGTGGCGACAAGCCGGCAGCAGCGGACTATGCCGAATTGATGACGAAGATCAAGACGCGGCCGGATGCCTTGCTGCTGCAGACGATGTTGCTGCGCTCGATGCAGCAGGCGGTCTATAGTCCTGACAACATCGGTCATTTCGGTTTGTCCTACGCAGCCTACGCGCATTTCACCAGCCCGATCCGCCGCTATCCGGACTTGCTGACACATCGCGCGATCAAGGCGATCCTGCACGGCAAGCGTTACACGCCGAAGAGCATCAATACCAGTCAGCTCAATACGATGCTGTCGCCGGCGGCGCGCAAGAAGAACGCGCAGGACAAGGCGGCAGGCAAGCCGAAAGCGAAACCTGAAGGCGATCTGGCGATCTGGGAAGCGCTCGGCATTCATTGCTCGGCCAACGAGCGCCGCGCCGATGAGGCTTCGCGCGATGTCGAGGCATGGCTGAAGTGCTATTTCATCCGCGACAAGCTGGGCGAGGAATTCACCGGCACGATTTCCGGCGTGGCGGCATTCGGTATTTTCGTGCAGCTCGATGCCTTGTACATCGAAGGCATGGTGCATGTGACGGAGTTGGGTGCCGACCACTTCAAGTTCGACGATGCGCGGCACGAACTGCGCGGCGAACGCACGGGTATCCGCTATCAGCTGACCGATCGCGTGACGGTGCAGGTCAGCCGTGTCGACCTGGATGCTCGCAAGATCGATCTGCGCCTGGTCAACGAACCCGGAATTCGCACAGTGTTGAAAAACGAAGCACGGCGTGCGGAAGTTGAACAGGGCGTACGTACCGCCAAGCCAAAGAAAGCAGCCAAGGCTGCTCCTCCCAAGTCGGCTTCTGCGAAGAAGACCAAAGCACAACCAAAGCGTGCAGCGCCTCCGCGCAAGCAGCACGTCTCCGCTTCACGAGCCGGCAAGAAGAAACGATAA
Organism: Oxalicibacterium sp.; assembly: GCA_036519215.1. Taxonomy (GTDB): domain Bacteria; phylum Pseudomonadota; class Gammaproteobacteria; order Burkholderiales; family Burkholderiaceae_D; genus Oxalicibacterium. The sequence continues at coordinate 1,920 of DATDLO010000155.1, read as the reverse complement.
CAATGAAAAGCAAGATGATTTTCGGCTTCCATGCCGTGACGGCGCGTCTGCGCCACGATGCCTCGTCGATCGAGGAAATCTATATCGACGCGGAACGCCGCGATCCGCGCATGAAGGAATTGATCCGTGCGATCCAGGCGGCCGGCGTGCGCATGATCCAGGCGGACGATGCACGACTGAACGCCATCGTCGGCACGCGTCGTCATCAAGGCGTGGTGGCAAAGGCCGGGCAACTTTCGTTGGCGCGCAATCTGGATGAATTGCTGGACGGCATCGAAGGGCCGCCGTTGCTGCTGGTACTGGACGGCGTGACCGATCCGCACAACCTTGGCGCCTGCCTGCGTGTGGCTGACGGTGCCGGTGCGCATGCGGTGATTGCGCCCAAGGATCGCGCGGTCGGTCTGAACGCGACGGCAGCCAAGGTTGCCAGCGGCGCGGCCGATACGATGCCGTACATCACGGTGACGAATCTTGCGCGTACGTTGCGCGAATTGAAGGAGCGCGACATCCTGCTGATCGGCACTACCGACGATGCGGAGAAAAATCTCTATCAGGCGGATTTTTCCGGTCCGGCTGCGCTTGTCATGGGCTCCGAAAGTGAGGGCATGCGCCGCCTGACGCGCGAAACCTGCGATGTGCTGGTCGGCATCCCGATGTTCGGCTCCGTCGAAAGTCTCAACGTCTCGGTCGCTTCAGGCGTCTGTCTGTACGAAGCAAGGCGTCAGCGGCTGGTCTGACGGCGCCGTTTAAGCTGTGCTCGCCGCCGCCAGTTCTGTGCGGCGGCATTCATGATCTGTCATTACAAGCTACACTTGCGTTCTACGCATTTTTTGCATTTCGAATCCATGTTCAGCCGTATCCGAGAAGACATTGCCAACATCATGACGCGTGATCCTGCCGCGCGCAGCGCGTGGGAGGTCATTACCTGCTATCCGGGTTTTCACGCCATCGTCATGCACCGCTGGGCGCATTGGTTCTGGACGCGCGATTGCAAATGGCTGGGTCGCTTCACGTCGCATATTTCTCGTGGCCTGACCGGCATCGAAATCCATCCGGGAGCAACGATAGGACGCCGCGTCTTCATCGACCACGGTTTCGGCGTGGTGATCGGCGAGACGGCTGAAGTCGGCGACGACTGCACAATCTATCAGGGCGTGACACTCGGTGGCACATCACTGAGCAAGGGCGCCAAACGCCATCCGACACTGGCGAATGGCGTCATCATCGGGGCTGGTGCGCAGGTGCTGGGTGCCTTTACGGTTGGTGAGGGCGCTAAGGTCGGCTCGAATGCAGTTGTCGTGAAGGAAGTGCCGGCCGGTGCGACGGCGGTCGGCAATCCGGCACGGATCATCCTGAAGGAAACCAATGCGCGCGACGAAACTGCCGCCCGCATGTTTGCCGCCTATGGCGTGACGCCGAACGGCGACGATCCGCTGTCCAAGGCCTTGCACGGTCTGATCGATAATGCAGCAACGCAGGAACATCAGATCGAAAAAATCCTTGCCGCGCTGAAATGCGCCGGCATTGATTGCGAAACGCTGCAATCGGCCGAAAAATTCGATGCTGATCAATTGAACAAGCTCGTCGAATAAGCAACAATCCGGACGAAACACATGAGTAGCGAAGAAACACAACCGATCGTCGCAACGCCGGTCGAAGGGCAGGACTTGTTCGACGCAAACGAATTGCGCGTACTGGCCGTGCTGGCGGAGAAAGAGGCGTTGACACCTGACAACTACCCGTTGTCGTTGAACGCATTGGTCAATGGCTGCAACCAGCTGTCCAGCCGCGAACCGGTGATGACGTTGAGCGAGGGAGACGTGCAGCAAGCCTTGCAGCGGCTGATGCAGGAACGCTTCGTTGCCGAAGTCAACCAGTCAGGTGCACGGGTTCCCAAATACGAACATCGGCTGCGGGTCA
>DATDLO010000154.1:0-5631 GCA_036519215.1 Oxalicibacterium sp. | reverse complement strand
TGGCGCTGACCGAGGACAAATCCGAGGCCGGCCGCATCGCGCGCGAAAACGGTTTGACGCGCAAGGCACTGGTAGCCGCGATCAAGGCTGTACGCGGCAGCAGCAAGGTCGATTCGGCCGAGGGCGAAGGCCAGCGCGAGGCATTGAAAAAATTCACACTCGACCTGACCGAGCGCGCCCGCATCGGCAAACTCGATCCGGTGATCGGCCGCGATGACGAGATCCGCCGCGCGATCCAGGTGCTGCAGCGCCGTTCGAAGAACAACCCTGTGCTGATCGGCGAACCGGGCGTCGGCAAGACCGCCATCGTCGAAGGACTGGCGCAGCGCATCGTCAACGGCGAGGTGCCGGAAAGCCTGAAGAACAAGCGCGTGCTGTCGCTGGACATGGCGTCGCTGCTGGCCGGTGCCAAGTATCGCGGCGAGTTCGAGGAACGCCTGAAGGCGGTGCTGACCGAACTGGCCGAGGACGAAGGCCAGTCCATCGTCTTCATCGACGAGATGCATACGCTGGTCGGCGCCGGCAAGGCCGAAGGCGCGATGGATGCCGGCAACATGCCGAAGCCGGCGCTGGCGCGCGGTGAGCTGCATTGCGTCGGCGCGACCACGCTGGACGAATATCGCAAGTACATCGAGAAGGATGCCGCGCTGGAGCGCCGCTTCCAGAAGATTCTTGTCGACGAGCCGAGTGTGGAAGCGACCATCGCCATCCTGCGCGGCCTGCAGGAAAAATACGAGGTGCACCACGGTGTCGAGATCACCGATCCGGCCATCGTGGCTGCCGCGGAACTGTCGCATCGCTACATCACCGACCGTTTCCTGCCCGACAAGGCGATCGACCTGATCGACGAGGCAGCATCCAAGATCAAGATCGAGATCGATTCCAAGCCGGAAGTGATGGATCGCCTGGATCGTCGTGTGATCCAGTTGAAGATCGAACGCGAAGCGGTGAAGAAGGAAACCGATGAAGCGTCGCAGAAGCGGTTGCAACTGATCGAGGAAGAAATCGAGCGCCTCGGTCGCGAGTACGCCGATCTGGAGGAAATCTGGAAGGCCGAGAAATCCGCTGCACAGGGCAGCCAGCACATCAAGGAAGAAATCGAGAAGGTGCGCCTTCAGATGGAAGAAGCCACGCGCAAGAGCGACTGGCAGCGCGTGTCCGAACTGCAGTACAAGACGTTACCGGAACTGGAAGCCAAGCTGAAGAATGCGGTTTCCAGCGAAAACACGTCGGAGAAACGACAACTGGTGCGTACGCAGGTCGGTGCCGAAGAGATCGCCGAAGTCGTCTCGCGCGCCACCGGCATTCCGGTTTCGCGCATGATGCAGGGCGAGCGCGACAAGCTGTTGCGCATGGAAGAAGAATTGCACAAGCGCGTGATCGGCCAGCATGAAGCGATCGTCGCCGTATCGGATGCGATCCGTCGTTCGCGCGCGGGCCTTGGCGATCCGAACCGGCCGTACGGCTCGTTCATGTTCCTCGGCCCGACCGGCGTCGGCAAGACCGAGTTGTGCAAGGCACTGGCATCCTTCATGTTCGATACCGAGGATTCGCTGATCCGCATCGACATGAGCGAGTTCATGGAGAAGCATTCGGTTGCGCGCCTGATCGGTGCGCCACCGGGCTATGTCGGCTATGAAGAAGGCGGTTATCTGACCGAAGCCGTGCGCCGCAAGCCGTACAGCGTGATCCTGCTCGACGAGATCGAGAAGGCGCATCCGGACGTGTTCAACGTGCTGCTGCAGGTGCTGGACGACGGCCGCATGACCGATGGCCAGGGCCGCACGGTGGACTTCAAGAACACGGTGATCGTGATGACGTCCAACCTCGGTTCGCACAAGATCCAGGCGATGGAAGGCAGCGATCCGTCGCTGGTGAAGATGGCAGTGATGGCCGAAGTGCAGGGCCACTTCCGACCGGAATTCATCAACCGCATCGACGAGATCGTCGTGTTCCACGCGCTCGACGAGAAGAACATCGGCGCGATCGCGAAGATCCAGTTGCACGTCATCGAACAGCGTCTGGCACGCATGGACATGGCGCTGCAGGTGTCCGAAGCTGCGTTGCAGAAAGTGGCAGAGGCCGGTTTCGATCCGGTGTACGGTGCACGACCGCTGAAGCGCGCGATCCAGCAGCAGATCGAGAATCCGTTGTCGAAGGCAATTCTCGAAGGGCGGTTCGGTCCGAAGGACGTGATCGAAGCCGGTGTGGAAAACGGCGAGCTGACATTTAGGAAGGCGTAGTAAATAAACGCAGAAATAAAAATGGCCCTTCGGGGCCATTTTTATTGGCTCGTTGATTCTTGTATCGGAAATGCGCTTTCGGTAATGCATTTTTACTAAGTATTCATGCCGATTTGCCCCGGTAACTGCTTGTCACTATAATGAGAATTGGTCTCATTATCATTTACGTGGGGTCAGCAATTGCCTCTGCGGTACTTAACTAATAACGAATGCAATAACCCGTGCGCGTTTCCCGTACTTCTCCTGCCATCGATGCCATTGTCGATCCTGTCGGCAAACTGTATTGCGACCATCACACATGGTTGCAGGGGTGGCTGCGCAGCAAAATCGGTTGTCCGCATAATGCGGCAGACCTTGCGCACGATACTTTTATGCGTGTCGTCAAGGCACGGAACGCAGAGGAAATTCATGAGCCACGTGCATATCTGACGACAATTGCACACGGCCTAATGGTTAATCAGTTTCGCCGTCAGGAAATTGAACGGGCTTATCTCGACGTACTGGCCAGTCGACAGGAAGTAACTGCTCCATCGCCGGAAGAGCGTGCAATCTTGATCGAATCGCTAATCGCGATTGATCTGATGCTGGATGCATTGCCGGGCAAGGTGCGCCGTGCCTTCTTGCTCTTTCAGCTGGAAGGCTTGAGCCATGCAGAAATTGCCGAGCGTTTGAAAGTTTCGATCAGCTCGGTACGTCAATACATCGCCAAGGCGATGCAGCATTGTCTGTTGTGTAGCTGACTCAAATGACCGACCCCGTTTTTTCGCATCCATCTGCATCTGATGCGCCATTGCAACCGGATGTTGCATATGCTGCCGCCAACTGGTTCGTCCAGCTGACATCCGATTCTGTCAGTGACGCCGATCGCTCTGCCTGGCAACGCTGGCGTGCTGCGCATCCCGAACATGAGCGTGCATGGTTGCGCACGCAGGCCTTGAGCCAGCAATTCGCTCAACTTGATCCAACTGTCGGATTGCAGGTATTGAATCGTAAGCGCGCAGGCGTTTCGCAAGCTCGTCGACACGCAGTCAAATCGCTGGCGTTGCTGTTAACGGTAGGTGGCAGCAGTTGGTTTGCTTATCGCGAATTGCAGTGGCAGGCCTGGGCATCAGACTACCGAACGGTGACCGGCGAACAACGCAGAGTATTGCTTGCCGATGGCACCAGCCTGATGCTCAACACGGCGACTGCAGTCAATGTGGTTTTTAGTGCCGATCAACGGTTGATTGTTTTGCATCAAGGAGAGATTTTGGTGGAATCCGGCCGTGATCCGGGATACGGCGGCCGATCCGGACGCAAATACCGCCCGTTACGCGTCCAGACGACAGAGGGGCGGCTGACGGCATTGGGCACGCGCTTCATCGTACGCAACGATGGGAGTCAAAGTCATCTCAGTGTGCTCGAGAGCGCAGTTGAAGTACAACCGGAAGTCGGTGGCGCCCGCTCGGCACATATTGTGCAAAGTGGTGAAGATGTCTGGTTCGACCGTAATAATGTGCGCCCAGAGAAGCTGGCTGAAACCGCGCGCGACGCCTGGACCAGGGGCATGTTGTTTGCCGACCGCATGCCGCTGACCGACTTTATCGCCGAACTGAGGCGCTATCGTCCGGGCCATTTGGCATGCGATCCGGAGCTTGCGTCATTCCGTATTTCGGGATCATTCCCACTGGACAATACTGACGCCATCTTGCAGTCGGTGGTCGATACATTTCCCGTGAAAGTGACAATGGTTACCCGCTATTGGGTGAGGGTGCAGGCCCAGTAATCTTTTGGTTGCATCATCTTGCGGAAAAATATTTTCCACAAGGACTGACACTTTTTGATTTTCGCTTGGCAATGAGATGTAGACCCTCATCCAAAGGAAATCATGCACTCATCTATTCAGGCTTGCAGCCAGGTCGCACAGACGACTTCAGCCCGTTTTATTCCGTCGCCGATCGTTGTCGCTGTGCACCTTGCAGTACTGCTTATCGGTTTGCACGCCGGCAATGCCCATGCTGCCGATATCAACAGTCCGGCAGTCGGTGCGCCGGCCGGTGCTGCCGCTAAGACTGTCAATATTCCAGCGGGTACGTTAAGCGGTGCGCTTGCCAGTTTTGCGACGGTACATGGCATCCTGTTGTCGTTCGATTCGTCAATGACGAATGGAAAAACGAGTCCCGGCCTGCAAGGTACTTACTCTATGCAGAACGGTTTTGCAGAACTGCTGAAGGGTAGTGGTTTGCAACTGGCAATTAAACCCGATGGCAATTACACGTTGCAGGTTGCACCTGCATCTTCGGCAGTCATATCTGCAGCGACCACTTTGCCGACGGTGAATGTAACAACCAGTGCTGAAGACGCCTGGGGGCCGGCACACGGACTTGTTGCCCGCCGTAGCGCCACCGGTACCAAGACCGACACGCCGTTGATTGAAACGCCACAGTCCATTGCGGTGGTTACAGCCGACCAGATGGCCACGATGAAGGTGCAAACACTGGAAGAGGCGCTGGCTTATACGGCAGGACTGGTTACCGTGGCAGGCTACAGTAGTTCATTCGATCAATTCGCCAGCCGCGGTTTTACGATTGGTGACGACAGCGGCAACATTTACCGAGACGGCTTGAAACTGTCCGGCACTTCATGGGCCAGTGGCCAGCAGGAACCGTACGGGTTGGAGCGGGTGGAGTTTCTGAAGGGCGCATCGTCTGTGTTGTACGGCGCCAGTTCGCCTGGCGGTATCGTCAATACCGTGACCAAACGTCCGAATGGTGAAACCTTGCGAGAGGTGAATCTGGAAGTCGGCAACCTCGATCATCGTCAGGTAGCCGCGGACCTTGGCGGCAAGCTGACACAAGACGGCGACTGGTCCTGGCGTCTTACTGCTCTTGCGCGAGACGAGGATACCGGGGTCGACTACATCCCCAATAACAGCCGTTATATTGCTCCTGCATTGAAATGGCAGCCGTCGGCGGCAACGTCACTGACATTACTGACGCATTATCAGGAAAAGGAAACAGCGTACCGTTATCCGCTGCCGATGGTCGGGACGCTGCTGCCAAGTCCGTTCGGCAAATTGCCGAGCGACCGTTTTGTTGGAGAGCCGGATTTCGATGAGCAAAAAACCACGCAATATTCGCTTGGCTATGTGTTTGAACATGCGTTCTCGGACAATGCCAAGTTGCGCCACACGGCTCGTTATCTGGATTCTCGCACTACTGTTCGTTTTACGCGCTTGATCAATGTTGTCAATCCAACTTCAGTTACACGGGGCGCAATCACTGAATACGAACGGACGACTGGTTTCAGCACTGATACCTCGCTGGAGTACAAACTGCAAACCGGCTCGGTCAAACATACGCTGCTCGGCGGGTTCGATTACAGCCGATATACGCCGGAAAGTATTTGG
>DATDLO010000153.1:0-2361 GCA_036519215.1 Oxalicibacterium sp. | reverse complement strand
CATTCCTTCCAGAGCGTCATCGGCGCGGAATTCGTCAACCGGCTGGATGCATCTTCAAGCGCAACGTTGCGTGCCCGCTATCTGCATGAATTCGCCGATACGCCGGCCGTCGAAGCCAGCTTCGTCAGCGGCGGCCCGTCGTTCAAGGTCGATGGCGTGTAACCTGGCCGCGATGCCTTGCAACTTGGCGTTGGCTATCGCAACGTCGCGTCGACCGGCACCGTCATTTCAGTCGGCTACGATCTGGAAGTGCGCGACCGCTATCTCGGCCATTAGCTGACTGCTCGCGCAAGCTGGCAGTTCTAACCTTGGCCAGATCGATCGCCGTACGCATACGGTGATCGATCCCCGGCAGGATGAGTAATTCTGCCGGGGCGTCCGCCGGATAGGCGCGCAGGAAATCCTGCAGCAGACTCGGTGGCACCACCTTGTCGTCCGCGCCCGCCAGATGCACCTGCGGCAGTCGGAACAATCTTTCCTTCACCAGAACCGGATTCAGCGAAGCCACCAGCGGCGACACGCCATGCAGGCGCGTCCATGCCGCATGATCGAGCGGCGCTGCGACCGTCAGCAAGGCACTGACATCGTCGCGCCGCGCAGCGACCAATGCCGCCGTCACGCCGCCGCCGGAGTACCCGGCAAGCACGACATGCGACGCGCCGGTGGTTCGTTTTGCTTCGGCTATCGCCGCATTCGTGCGTGCCACCCATTTTTCGGCAAAACGTGCGTCGGTCCAGTCATCGACCGAGCAGGCCCGCAATTCGTCAGCGGAAAGAAACTGGCAAGGGCGTGCCAGGTACAGCACCGGCGCCGCCGTCAGTTCCTTCGCCAGCCGCCAGCCGACCGCATCCAGCGGCGTCGGATCGAATGACGGCTGGCGCATGCTCAGCCAGGCGCGGCCATCGCCTTCGATCACCACCCAGAGTTCGTCCGATGCGGCTGGCTTTTGCATGCGCAACATGCCGACAAGCGGCGGCGCGCTGCCGTAGCGCACCGCAGAGAAACCTAGGCTGCTTCCTTCGTCCAGCAGCGTTGCCGTTCGCTCGGCTGTCGTCGATGCGCAAGCGGAAAGAATTGCGACGGCGACGATAGCAGTCATGCGGGCCACAATCGCATCAGGCCATACGAGATGGCGCCGCAGGAAAGAAGAGCGGAAAGTCATGCCGTAATGTCGCCGTCCGCACGATCGGCGTCAAGATGGCCGCATATCGGCCATCGGAAAGTGGCGCACAAAAAGAAAATGCACGACAACGCAAGCTGTCGTGCATTCATCGCAACCGGCCGCATTCCGTTCCGGATGCAACCCGATTACTTCATCGCTTGATCGACGGCTCCACCGTCGCGATGCTTTCATCCTGCTCGATCTTGACGACCTTGCCATTGTCCAGATCGTTGCAAACCTCGACCAGCAAACGCAGGCCCAGCGGCGCCAGATCGCGCTTCCACAGCAGTTCCGGCGTATCGCCCGGCTTCACGAACACGTGCTCCTGCGCGGCGATCGGACCGCCGTCCATGACTTCGTTCAACCAGTAGACGCTGCCGCCGGTGACCTTGTCGCCCATGTTGATGGTCCAGATGATCGCGTCCTTGCCGCGGTGCAGCGGCAGCAGCGACGGGTGATAGCCGATCGCGCCATAAGTCGTGCGGTTGCGTGTCGGTTCGCGCACGAAATCGTGCGAGTGCGCAGTGACGATCAGGTCCACGCCATCGGGAATCGTGTTCTCGTTCAGCAGGCCCGATTTCATCCACTTGACGCCGGCTGCTTCCGCCACCGCCTTCAAGCGGTCGTCGCCGCCATCGCTGCTGGTTGCCGGCGACGAAACGCCGACGATGTTATGGCCCGCGTTGCGCAAGGCCGTAAATGCTTCCGCACCGAAGTGCTTTTGTCCACAGATATAGATATTCACGAATGTACCGCTGCTCGAGTTGTCGCCGTTCAGGCTGTTGATCTTCAGGCACCGGCAACTGCCCGGCCGGGCCTGCACGATGGTCGAAGACATGCAGCCCAACGACCCGTACATTGCGCAAACGGCAGGCTGCATACAGCCTATCGTTCCCGCGCCCGGCATTTTATTACAGATGCGGCTAGCTGCCGATGCTGCCGGTAATCGGCAGCACGATCCCGCTGATGTAGCTGGAGCAGGCGGCGGAGGCGAGAAACACGTATGCCGGCGAGATTTCCTCCGGCTGCGCCGGCCGCCGGTAGTCGGTTTGCGCACCGAATTGCGCGATCTGGTCGCCACTCCTGTCGGCCGGATTCAGCGGCGTCCATACCGGGCCCGGCGCCACCGCGTTGACGCGAATGCCCTGGTCAAGCACATTGGCCGCCAGCGACTTCGTGAAGGCATGGATCGCACCCTT
>DATDLO010000152.1:0-4856 GCA_036519215.1 Oxalicibacterium sp. | reverse complement strand
TCCCATGAAAAAAACTTTCCTCAAGACCGTGGCCTGCCTGGCATTGTGCGCCAGCGCATTCGCCCATGCGGAAAACTATCCGAATAAAACCATCACGATGATCGTGCCATTCTCCGCGGGCGGCCCGACCGATACCGTGGCGCGTCTGGTTGCGCAATCGATGAGCACCTCGCTGAAGCAAACCGTCATCGTTGAGAACGTCGGCGGCGCCGGCGGCACCATCGGCGCAGCACGCGTGGCCAAGGCGGCGCCGGACGGCTACACGATCTTCCTGCACCACATCGGCATGTCGACCGCACCGACGCTGTATCGCAAGCTGAGCTACAACGCGATCAACGATTTCGAACCGATCGGCCTGGTGACCGATGTGCCGATGACCTTCATCGCGCGCAGCAATTTCCCGGCCAAGGACTTCAAGGAACTGCTGGCATATGTCAAGGCCAACAAGGACAAGGTCACCTACGCGCATGCCGGCGTCGGTTCCGCTTCGCACCTGTGCGGCATGCTGTTCATGACGGCCATCGATACCGAACTGACGACCGTGCCGTACAAGGGAACGGGCCCGGCGATGAACGATCTGCTCGGCGGTCAGGTTGATTTCATGTGCGATCAGACCACCAACACCACTAGCCAGATCAAGAGCGGCAAGGTCAAGGCCTATGCCGTGACGACGAAGAAACGCGTACCGTCGCTGCCGGAACTGCCGACGATGAGCGAAGCCGGCCTGCCGGGCTTCGAAATCGCTGTCTGGCATGGCCTGTATGCACCGAAAGGCACGCCGAAACAGGCGATCGATACGCTTGCATCGGCACTGCAGACAGCATTGAAGGATGCGACGGTCAAGCAGCGTTTTGCCGATCTGGGTACCGAGCCGGTCGCGCAGGATCAGGCAACGCCTGAAGCACTGCGCGCGCATCTGAAATCCGAACTCGCGAAATGGGCGCCGATCATCAAGAAGGCAGGCGTCTACGCCGACTGAGGATTCGCCGCGTTCGCCAACAATGCCGAGCTGCAGATATGCAGGCTCGGCATTTTAGTAATCTGTCATTATCTGCATCATTGATTCGATCTGGCCGGACAGGCATCATCTGTCGGCAGGCAGGTCGGATATAACAGGTATCAAACTGGCATCAAGAGAGGGGAAGCGATTTGCCATCATTCATTCGACATCCAAAGGATTTCTGGACCGGCGTCATCTTCATGATTGTTGGCCTGGCAGCCGTCATCATCGGCCGCGACTATCCGATGGGAACGGCAGGCAGAATGGGGCCGGCCTATTTCCCGACGGTGCTCGGCGGTCTGCTGGCCCTGATCGGCCTGGCTGCAATCGTGCGTTCGTTCTTCCGTGAAGCAGAGGAGCCGATCGGCAAATTCGCCATCAAGGAAACCATCCTGATCCTGACCGGCGTCATCCTGTTCGCTTCCCTGATCCGCGGTGCAGGCATGGTGGTATCGGTGATCGCAATCGTGCTGGTCAGCGCGCTGGCGAGCACCAAATTCCAATGGAAAGGCGGGGTTGCGCTGGCTGTCGGACTGTCCATCTTCGCGGTTCTGGTTTTCGTCAAGTTGCTCGGTTTGCCGATCCCGATTTTCGGCCCGTGGTTTGGCGAGTGATTCAGCGACCAGACAGATCTTAAGGAAGAGGCAAGAACATGGAATTATTCTCTAATCTGGCATTGGGTTTCGACACGGCATTCACCGCGACGAACATGATGTACTGCCTGATCGGCGTCTTTCTCGGCACGGCAGTCGGCGTTCTCCCGGGACTCGGCCCGACCGCGACGATCGCAATGCTGCTGCCGGCGACGTTTACGCTGCCGCCGATTTCGGCGCTGATCATGCTGGCCGGTATTTATTACGGCGCGCAATACGGTGGATCGACGACGGCGATCCTGGTCAATCTGCCCGGCGAATCGTCATCCGTGGTGACGGCAATCGACGGTTACCAGATGGCGCGGCAGGGACACGCGGGCAAGGCGCTGGCGACTGCCGCTATCGCCTCGTTTTGCGCAGGTACGGTAGCGACGGTATTGCTCGCACTGTTTGCACCGCCGCTGGCCGATATGGCATTGAAGTTCGGCCCCGCAGAATATTTCTCGCTGATGGTGCTGGGCCTGGTTGCATCCGTCGTGCTGGCCAGCGGCTCGCTGCTGAATGCCATCGGCATGGTGCTGCTGGGTCTGCTGCTCGGCCTGATCGGCTCCGACGTCAATTCGGGCGCGGCACGCTACACCTTCGATCTGCCTGAACTGGCCGACGGCATCAACTTCGTCATCGTTGCGATGGGCATGTTCGGCATCGGCGAAATCATCCGCAATCTGGAGCATGAAGAAACGCGCTCGCTGGTGATGAAGAAAGTATCGGGCCTGATGCTCAACAAGGAAGATTTCAAGCGCGTTGCCGCACCGATCTTCCGCGGCACCTGGCTGGGCGCCGCACTCGGCATCCTGCCGGGCGGCGGTGCGATGCTGGCATCGTTCTCCGCCTATTCGATCGAAAAGAAGGTCTCGAAAAACTCGAAACAGTTCGGCAAGGGCGCAATCGAAGGCGTGGCCGCACCGGAAGCGGCAAACAACGCCGGCGCGCAAACCTCGTTCATCCCGATGTTGACGCTCGGCATCCCGTCGAACCCTGTGATGGCGCTGATGATCGGCGCAATGATCATCCAGGGCATTCAGCCGGGACCGGCCGTGATGACCGAACAACCGACGCTGTTCTGGGGATTGATCGTATCGATGTGGATCGGCAATTTCTTCCTGGTCGTGCTGAATCTGCCGATGATCGGACTGTGGGTGCGCATGATCATGGTGCCGTATCACTACCTGTTTCCGGCCATTCTGATGTTCTGCGCGATCGGTGTTTTCAGTTTGAACAACAGCGATTTTGACGTTTATTTGATGGCTTTATTCGGTTTGTTCGGTTATATTTGCGCAAAACTTGGGGCCGAACCCGCACCGATGCTGCTGGGTTTCATCATCGGACCCATGATGGAAGAGTACCTGCGTCGGGCATTGCTGCTGTCGCACAGCGATCCGCTGGTATTCGTTCAACGCCCGATCAGTGCGGTCATGCTGGGTATGGCCGTTCTCGCACTTGCCGTGGTTCTGCTGCCGGCGCTGCGCAAAAAACGAGAGGAAGCATTCAAAGAAGAATAAAGGCCGGTGCGTCATTCGCTGTTGAGACGGATGTCAGTACCAAAGGGCCGAGGAGACATGCGTTTCAAAGAAGTTGTTGTGGAGCGATCCATCAAACAGCCGGGACGCAGAGAATTTGGGGGTGCATCGCAAGATGCGCCCTTTTTATTTTTGCGTTTCGGAAACGGCGCATCTTCCGGTAGTTTCTCGTCAGCCGGCGTTTTGTCTTATCCTGTGCATTCCGTCATCCATTTCTGATTCGTCATGCGCAACGCTGGCATCGATCATCTGTTCTCCGCCATCGTCGAAACCTCGTTCGGCGCAGTCGGTATCCGCACTGAAGACAAGCGCATACGCGAGCTGGTCTATCTGCCCGCCACCTTCAACGAAAAAGCGCCGACCGATGCCATCGCCGAACGCGCGGTGCAACAGATCGAACGCTATCTCGACGATCCCGATTTCCGTTTCAATCTGCCGCTGGCAACAGTCGGCACCGCTTTCCAGCAAAAGGTGTGGCAGGCGATTTCCGGCATTCCGCGCGGCAACGTGCTGACCTACGGCGATATCGCACGCCACATTCGCACTGCACCGCGCGCAGTCGGGCAGGCATGCGGCGCAAACTGGTTTCCCATCGTGATTCCCTGCCATCGCGTCACAGCGACTGGTGGACTGGGCGGCTTCGGCAACACTGACGATGAAACCGGCTTCCATCTAGGCGTCAAACGCTGGCTGCTCGCGCACGAAAAGGTTGAAGGCTACCAGCGATGAGCCGTGCGGTTGCGACAACAAAAGTGGCATCGCCAAAGGTGCCGGCATCATCGGGCCATGCTGAGATCGACGAATTTTGCGACACGCTGTGGCTGGAAGACGGGCTGTCGAAGAACACGCTGGACGCGTATCGGCGCGATCTGAAATTGTTCGCCGACTGGCTGCAGGCCGAACGCGGCAAGACCTTGCTGGCCGTACTGCCGGACGATCTGAATGCCTACTTCTTCGCCAGGCATGCGATGACGAAGGCGACGACGTCGAACCGCCGTCTCTCCGTCCTCAAGCGTTTCTACCAACTCGCGTTGCGCGAGAACCGCATCGCCGTCGATCCCTGTTTGAAACTGCACTCGGCAAAACAGCCACCACGCATTCCGAAGACGCTCTCCGAAGCACAAGTTGAATCCCTGCTCGCCGCTCCCGATCTCGGCACGCCGCTCGGCCTGCGCGATCGCACGATGCTGGAACTGATGTATGCCAGCGGTTTGCGCGTTTCCGAACTGGTGCTGCTGAAATCGGTGGAAGTCGGCATGAACGAAGGCGCGCTGCGTGTGACAGGCAAGGGAAACAAGACGCGGCTGGTGCCGTTCGGCGAGGAAGCGCGCGCGTGGATCGAACGCTACCTGAAGGAAGCGCGCCCGGCGATCCTGAACGGACAGGTCGACGATGCGCTGTTCGTCACCGCGCGCGGCGGCCCGATGACGCGGCAGATGTTCTGGACATTGATCAAGAAATACGCAATGACAGGTGGCATTCATGCGCCGCTGTCGCCGCACACCTTGCGGCATGCATTTGCGACGCACCTGCTGAATCACGGTGCCGATTTGCGTGTCGTGCAGTTACTGCTGGGGCATGCGGATATTTCGACGACACAGATCTACACGCATGTGGCGCGGGAGCGCTTGAAACAGCTGCACAAGCAGCATCACCCGCGGGGATGAGCGCAGGCAATGACCG
>DATDLO010000151.1:0-3229 GCA_036519215.1 Oxalicibacterium sp. | reverse complement strand
CCGGCGCGGCATGAGCGGACCGTGGCGCAAGGCGCGGCGAAATCAGCGCACCGGTCACGGCGGCGGCGAGGCTGCCGCCGGCAAGCAGGAATAGTCTTCTGGGTGTCATCACGCGTCTCCGAAGGCGGCAAGATTTGGTATTCGATGATGGCAGCTTAGTCCTTCGCCGGTCGCGGAATCCTCACGCAATGTTAAAAAATTCGTGATAATCGGCAGCGAAAAAGCCGGCATACTTGACAGCAAGACCACGATCTTCCACCCCATGGACCAACCCAAACGCATACTCCTCGTCGAGGACGACCCGCACATCGCCGATCTGCTCTCGCTGCATCTGCGCGACGAACGCTACGACGTCGTCCACAGCGCCGACGGCGCCGAAGGTCTGCGCCTGCTGGAGCAGGGCGGCTGGGATGCGCTGGTGCTGGACGTGATGTTGCCGAACGTGGACGGCCTCGAAATCTGCCGTCGCGCCCGCGCGATGGTGCGCTACACGCCGATCATCATCATCAGCGCACGTTCCAGCGAAGTGCATCGCATTCTCGGCCTGGAACTGGGCGCGGACGACTATCTCGCCAAGCCGTTCTCCGTGCTCGAACTGGTCGCGCGCGTGAAGGCGCTGCTGCGCCGCACCGAAGCGCTGGAACGCAATGTACGCATGGATGCAGGCAGTCTCTCCATCGACGGCATTTTCATCGATCCTTTGGCGCGCAGTGCCACGCTGGATAGCCAGTTGCTGGACCTCACGCCGCGCGAATTCGATCTGCTGTACTTCTTCGCGCGCCAGCCCGGCAAGGTCTTCTCGCGTATGGAACTGCTCGATACCGTCTGGGGCTACAACCACGAAGGCTACGAGCACACGGTCAACACGCACATCAACCGCCTGCGCGCCAAGATCGAAACCGATCCCGCGCAGCCGAAGCGCATCCTCACCGTCTGGGGCAAGGGCTATAAGTTCGTCGCCGGAGACGCTGCATGAAACTGACACTGACGCAGCGGCTCTCCATCGTCTTCGCACTGCTGCTGTTGATCTGCAGCGGCACATCGGCCTGGCTGCAACTGCGCTCCAACGACATGCACGAACAGGAAGTCGTGCAGGGCGTGTCGCGCGGCTTGGCCGAGCATATCGCCAGCCGCACGCAACTGATGGATGAGCAGGGGCCCATGCCCGGTGCCGTGCAGCGATTGTTCGGCCAGCTGATGATGGTCAACCCCAGTGTCGAAGTCTATCTGCTCGATACAGAAGGCCGCATCCTCGAACATGCGCTCGGCCCCGAACTGCTGAAACGCGATCGCGTCGATCTGGCACCGATCCACCGGTTGCTGCACGGCGACATGCTGCCTATTCTCGGCGACGATCCGCGCAGCGCCGACGGCCGCAAGGTCTTCAGCGTCGCGCCGCTGGTCGTGAATGGACGCGATAAGGGGTACATCTACGTGGTCTTGCTCAGTGAAGCGCACGATCGCTTCGCCGCGCGTGGCTTTACAGACGCAGCGTTGATGACGACGCTGTGGTCGATCGCGCTGGTCGCGCTGCTGTGCTTGATCGCGGGTCTTGTCGCCTTTGCATGGATCACGCGGCCACTACGGACATTGACGGAAGACGTACGCCATTTCGACATCGACGCCGAACCGGTCGCGCCAGTCGCGAAGGCGAAGAAAATGCGCGGCAACGACAACGACGAAATCACCGTCCTCGATTCTGCATTCACGCAGATGATGGCGCGCCTGAGCGAACAATGGCGACGTCTGCGGCGGCAGGATCAGGAGCGCCGCGAAATGATCGCGAACGTGTCGCACGACCTGCGCACGCCGCTCGCGTCAATTCACGGTTATCTGGAAACGTTGCTGTTGAAGGATGCGTCGCTGACGCCGGAAGAACGTCGTCGTTATCTTGGCATCGCGCTCGACCAAAGCGGCAAGGTCGGCGCATTGGCGCGTTCGTTGTTCGAACTGGTGCGGCTGGAGCAGGGTTTCATCCGCCTTGAGCCTGAAACGTTTTCACTAACCGATCTGGTGCAGGATGTGTTCCAGAAATTCGAACTGACGGCGGAGACCAGGCGCGTCGCATTGAACGCCGCCTTCTCGTCGAATGTGCCGCCGGTGCATGCCGATCTGGCATTGATCGAACGCGCGTTGACCAATCTGATCGACAACGCGATCCGCCACACGCCCGAACATGGCGAAGTGGAAATCGCCATCGTGCCGGATGGCGACGATGCCGTTCGCGTTACCGTGCACGATACCGGCACCGGCATTCCAGAGGAATTGCGCGAAGGTCTATTTGAGCGGCCGTTCAATGTCAGCGGTGCTAGGCGTGAGGGCGGATTGGGACTGCGTATCGTTTACCGGATCTTGCAATTGCATCGGAGCGAATTGCAGCTGCTCGAATCGAAAACCGGCACTGTGCTGACGTGGCGTCTGCCGGTGGTGAGAAAGGAAATGTGACGGCCCTCCCTGCGCCGGCTTGTCGGCGGCGTGGGAGCACCGTGTGAATGCCGTTCGGCGATGCAGATGTGTGTCATCGTCGCGCCGGCTAGTGGCTTGCGCAGTCTCGGCGCAGGCGCGTCATACCATCAGCGGCGTCCTGCCGCCTGCAAAATCAGATCGGCAATCTCTTTCGAGTGCGACACCATGGCTAGGTGGCCGGCATCGACCTCAATCGTATGCGCGTGCATGCGTTTGGCCACATAACGCTCCAAATCCGGCGAAATGGTCTGATCCTGCGTTGCCACTGCGTACCAGGTTGGTTTGTCGCGCCATGCCGCAGTCGTCGTGCGGTCGGAGAACAGCGAAGCGGCAGTCGGCTGCTGCACGGCATACAGCACCTTGGCCGTTTTCGGATCGACGCCATTGGCAAAATATTTCAGGAATGCATCTTCCGACAGCACGGTCAGGCCGTCATGATTCTGCACACCAGTGCGCGCCGGCATGGTCGGAAATTTCTTCGACAGTTCGACGAAATCCTCGCCTGCATTCGGAGCGCGCGCGGCAACGTAGACCAAGGCGGATACTTTCGGATCGTCGCCTACTTCACTGACCAGCGTGCCGGACCACGAGTGGCCGACCAGCACCGTCGGCCCGTTCTGTTGCGCGAGGATGTGACGTGCACTTTCGGCCGCAGCAGAAAGTGTCGTCAACGGGTTTTGTACCGAAGTCACGTGCAGGCCGGCTGCCTGCAGACGCGCGATGACATCGGACCAGCTCGATCCGTCGGCCCAGGCACCGTGCA
>DATDLO010000150.1:0-2663 GCA_036519215.1 Oxalicibacterium sp. | reverse complement strand
CTGCGATATCCGCAGCGTGCTGATCGGTGATGCCGCCTCCCTCTCGATGCTGGCTGCCGAAATCAGTCCGGCGATCCAGTTGTCCGCGATAACGCCGCAAGCCGTGGAGAACGACGGCCTGCCTGATTTTCCGCGCGACCGTATCGCCGTCATCGATTGCCCGTTGCATGCACCTGTCGTTGCCGGCCGGCTGGATGCCAGAAACGGCCGTGCCGTATTGCAGACGCTGGACGTGGCAATCGCCGGTGCACTGCAGCATCGCTTCGATGCCATCGTTACCGCGCCGCTGCAGAAGAGCACGATCAACGATGCCGGCGTGCCGTTCACCGGCCATACGGAATATCTGGCGGAAAAGACGGCAACGCCGCAGGTCGTGATGATGCTGGCGACGAATGCGACACCGCAGCCCTTGCGCGTCGCGCTGGCGACCACGCATCTGGCGCTGAAGGATGTCGCCGCAGCGATTACCGTCGATGGCCTCGTCGAGATTTTTTCCATCGTGCATGCCGACCTGCAGAAGAAGTTCGCCATTGCCAATCCGCGCATCCTGGTCACCGGACTGAATCCGCATGCAGGCGAGGGCGGCTATCTGGGACGCGAGGAAATCGACGTCATCCAGCCGGCATTGCAAAAAGTGCAGGACAGGGGAATCGATGCGCGCGGCCCTTATCCGGCCGATACGCTGTTCCAGCAGCGCCACCTGAAGGATGCCGATTGCGTGCTGGCGATGTATCACGACCAGGGGCTGCCGGTGCTGAAGTACGCCAGCTTTGGGCTTGGTGTCAATATCACGCTGGGTCTGCCGATCATTCGTACCTCGGTCGACCATGGTACGGCGCTCGATCTGGCGGCTGCCGGATTAGGGCAGGCCGATCATGGCAGCATGCTGGAAGCCATGCGCGTCGCGGCGGCTATGGCTGCGGCTTCCTGTGCCTCGGCATAGTCATCACTCGTATTCATTCTTGTTTTCATGAAACACATTCCCCGCAAGCGTTTTGGCCAGAATTTCCTGACCGACGATGCCGTCCTGCATGACATCATTCGTGCCATCGATCCGCAACCGGGCGACACGATGGTCGAGATAGGCCCCGGCCTGGCGGCAATGACGCGTTTATTGGTCGATGAAGTCGCACAATTGCATGTGGTGGAACTGGATCGCGATCTTGTCGCGCGACTACAGAAAACCTTCGATCCGAAGAAGCTGATCGTGCATTCGGCCGATGCGCTGCAATTCGACTTCGCATCGATTCCGGTGCCGGCAGAACGCAAGCTGCGCGTGGTCGGCAATCTGCCGTACAACATTTCCAGTCCGTTGCTGTTTCATCTGACACAGATCGCGCCGCAAGTGCAGGATCAGCATTTCATGCTGCAGAAGGAAGTGGTCGAGCGCATGGTGGCGGAGCCGGGCAGCAAGACGTATGGCCGTCTGTCGGTGATGCTGCAATGGCGTTATCACATGGAATTGATGTTCGTGGTGCCGCCAACGGCTTTCGATCCGCCGCCGCAGGTCGATTCCGCCATCGTCCGCATGATTCCGCTGGCGCAGCCGTTGACCTGCGATGCGCAGAAGCTGGAACGTGTCGTGCAACAGGCCTTCTCGCAGCGGCGCAAGGTGATCCGCAACTGCCTGTCCGGCATGTTCGACGAGAACGCACTGATCGACGCCGGCATCGATCCGCAACTGCGCCCGGAAGCGATTGCGCTCGAACATTACGTGGCACTGGCGAATCGCCTCTGACGGCCGTTCCGGCAGCAAATGCCGGAACGGCATAGAATTCGAGTCTTCGGATTTTTAACGGGAGACTCCCATGCGTCTACTTCATACCATGCTGCGCGTCGGCAATCTGGATCGTTCGATCGACTTCTACACCAAAGTGCTCGGCATGAAACTGCTGCGCAAGACCGAAAATCCGGAATACAAGTACACGCTGGCCTTTGTCGGCTACGGCACCAATCCGGATCACGCGGAAATCGAACTGACGTACAACTGGGGCGTCGACAACTACGAAATGGGCACGGCCTACGGCCACATGGCGATCGGCGTGCCCGACGCCTACAAGGCGTGCGAAGAGGTCAGGAAGACCGGCGGCAAGGTGACGCGCGAAGCGGGGCCGGTCAAGGGCGGCACGACTGTCATTGCTTTCGTCGAAGACCCGGACGGTTACAAGGTCGAATTCATCGAACGCAAGGACGAGAAGAATTTCGTCAGCCTGTAAGCTGACGGCAGCCGATAAAAACGAGGTCGATAAAAAAACGCGCCGAAGGGCGCGTTTTTCTTTGGCATGTCGGAAGGCATCAAAAGATCGGTAACGTCTCGGGTGCGTGATCGCGCAGCGCTTTTTTCGCTGCTTCGAATTCCGGAAAGATCGACTGCACGGTCGCCCAGAAGCGCGGACTGTGGTTCATTTCGCGCAGATGTGCCAGTTCATGCGCAATCACGTAGTCGATCAGTGGCAGCGCGAAATGCACGAGACGCCAGTTCAGGCGGATGCGGCCGTCCGCCGTGCACGAACCCCATTGCGTGGTGGCGGAAGACAGCGCGAACGATTGGTAGGCGACGCCCAGTTTCTCTGCATAGATCGGCAGTCGTTCGCCGAAGATGCGTTTGGCTTCCAGTTGCAGCCAGCCTTGCACGCGGTCTTTCAGTTGCTGCTCGCCTGCAT
>DATDLO010000149.1:0-2171 GCA_036519215.1 Oxalicibacterium sp. | reverse complement strand
GCAGCATCCGAACGTCTATGCATCGGTCGGCGTGCACCCCGATTACGAAGACACGCCTGAGCCGTCGGTCGATGAGCTGGTCACGCTGGCGCAACATCCGCGCATCGTCGCGATCGGCGAGACAGGGCTCGACTATTACCGGCTGCAAGGCGATCTGGAATGGCAGCGCGAACGCTTCCGCACGCATATCCGCGCCTCGCGCGCGACCGGCAAGCCGCTGATCATCCATACGCGTGCCGCTTCCGAAGATACGATCCGCATCATGCGCGAAGAGGGCGCGGGCATTGCCGACGGCGGCGCGGCCGGCGTCATGCACTGTTTCACCGAATCGCTGGAAGTGGCGAAGGCAGCGATGGAACTGGGTTTCTACATTTCGTTTTCGGGCATCGTCACGTTCAAGAGTGCGAAGGATCTGCAAGCCGTCGCGCGCGAAGTGCCGCTGGATAGAATGCTGATCGAGACCGATTCGCCATATCTGGCGCCGGTACCGTTCCGCGGCAAGATGAACGAGCCGGCACTGGTGCGTCACGTTGCGGAATTTCTGGCTACCTTGAAGGGTGTACCGGTCGATGAAGTGGCGAAGCAGACGACCGACAATTTCTTCAATCTGTTCAAGATCGCACGATGATGGTTTCCGCACAAATTTTTCCTGCTCTGACTGATGGCATGCGCAAAGCTTTACTGATTCTGCTGACGCTGCTGGCTTTTGCGGCGATACCGACGCATGCAGGCTCGTACGACGATTATTTTCAGGCGGCGCAAAACGACGATGCGGATACGGTCAAGGATTTGTTGCGCCGCGGTTTCGATCCGAACACGGTGGAGCCGGATCGCGGCGATACCGGCATGATCCTGGCGCTGCGCGAAAATTCGATGAAGGTGTTCAAGCTGCTGCTGGATACGCCTGGCGCGGATATCAACTACGGCGTCAGGAATGGCGATACGGCGCTGATGATCGCTGCCTTCAAGGCCAATCGCGAAGCGGTGCGCATGCTGCTGGCAAAGGGCGCGCAGGTCAATCGCAGCGGCTGGGCACCGTTGCATTACGCAGCAGCGGCCGGCGACAACGAGATCGTGCAGATGCTGATGGACAAGGATGCCGACCTCGATGCGAAATCGCCGAACAATAC
Organism: Oxalicibacterium sp.; assembly: GCA_036519215.1. Lineage (GTDB taxonomy): Bacteria > Pseudomonadota > Gammaproteobacteria > Burkholderiales > Burkholderiaceae_D > Oxalicibacterium. The sequence continues at coordinate 1,041 of DATDLO010000149.1, read as the reverse complement.
GACGCCGATCATGATGGCGGCGCGCGGCGGCCATATCCTGACCGTTAAGCTGCTACTGGATGCGGGCGCGGATGCAACGTTGAAGAATGATGCGGGCATGACAGCCATCGATTTTGCGCAGCAGGGCGACCACAAGGATATTGTCGAAGGATTGACTTATCGCCTGAAGAAAGCCGGCAAGCTGTAATTCTCGCGCCAGCCCGGTTCAATCATCGCAATGCACGTGTTTATTGCGGGAAGCGGAAGCCGGGACTCAAAAACAGTGCCTGTAGTTCCTCGCACAATGCGCCGACATCATTGTCCGACAATTGCAGGGCTGCCATCGCCAACGCACCGCGGCTGTTCCATTCGCCGGAGACGGCATGCCTGAAATCCTGAATGGCTTTCTCCACGACCAGATGAACGGCGATCAGTTCGCATACGGTGGACGATGCCGAACCATTGTCCAGTACCTCGAATGAATGATGCTTGCGGATGGCAAGCACGATGTCGGCATCGATATTCCAGTGTTCCGCCAGCATCGCGCCGACCACGGCATGGTTGATGCGATGCCGTTGATTTTCCAGCTGGACGAAGCCGCAGGTTTCCATGCGGTTTGCCAGTAGCAGCGTCTCCGGATAGGACGGAAACGAGGCCATCATCAGCGGAATGCCGATATCGGAAAACAGGCCGAAGTGATGGGCCGCTTCCGGCGATGCGATACGCATTTTCCGTGCTACATGCAGCATGCCCCATGAGCGTTTTTCCGATACGTCCCAGAAACGCGGCATCATCATTCTGCCGTGCGCCAGTACACGGCGCGCCATCAGACGCGTCAGCAGGGCATGGCAATGATTCAGCCCGATCAGCGAGATGGCACCTTCTATCGTTTCGACATGCCGCGCCGGATTGAACATGGCGGAATTGGCGATGGCCAGCAGATTGCCGGCAATGGCGACATCGCGATTGATCAATCGCGCAATTTTCCCGATATGGGGTTCGTCCCTGGCCATCTCATGCTGCAGTGCGATGAGCAGGGCGGGGCGAGGAGGAATATTAACG
>DATDLO010000148.1:0-5059 GCA_036519215.1 Oxalicibacterium sp. | reverse complement strand
ACGTAGATACCGAGATAATCGGTCACCACCACGAACAGGACGATCGGCAGCAGGACCTGCAGCACCGGTTTCAGCTCCGCACGCGTGACGAACGATTCCGCATTACCCGAAGCACGTTTGGTGCGCCATGCCTCCACCGCGACGCCAAGCGCCGCGACGCACAGGATGATGCCGATCCGCAATGGGAAATAGCCGGATTGAGGGCCGCGCGGCCCCCATCCGGAACCGATCTCCAGGCTGCTCCAGATAACGACCCCGCCGATTGCGAAGAACAGCAATGCGCAGGCCAGTTCAGCGGCGGCACGCTTGACGAGCACCGCCTCCTTTTGCTCTTTCTGCTGACTCATCGCCGTCTCCTCAGCGCTTCTCGATGAAGCCTGCCTTGTCCAGCAATTCGCGGTGCAGTTTGGCATCCTGTTCCAGGAATTTCTGGAAGGCGTCGCCGGTCAGGAATTTTTCCTTCAACGCATTGCGCTGCAGGTAATCCTTCCACTCCTGCGTCGCCACGACCTTCTTCATCTGGTCGACATAAAAGGCCACCTGATCCGGCTTCACGCCAAGCGGCATGTGCACGCTACGCAGCATCAGATAGGTGACATCCAGTCCCTGCGACTTGCAGGTCGGGATGCTGGACCACGATTCCGTCTTGGTCAGCAACGTGGTCTGCTTCATCGGTTCATCATCGAACACGCACAGCGGACGCAACTGCCCGGCGCGCCATTGCGAAACGGCTTCCACCGGATTGTTGACGCTGGCATCGATATGCTTGCCGACCAGCTGCGTGGCGACGTCGCCGCCACCCTTGTACGGGATGTAGTTGAACTTGACGCCTGCGGCACGCTCGATCGAGGCGACGACCAGGTTGTCTTCACGACGCGAACCGGCGCCGCCGAAGCTGATCTTGCCCGGCTCCCTCTTCGCCGCGGCAAGGAATTCGCCCACGGTCTTGTACGGCGATTCTGCATTGACCCACAGCACGAACTCATCCATCGCGAGGTTCGCCACCGGCGTCATGTCCTTCCAGGTGAACGGGATGTTGGCCGTCAGCGGCAGCATGTACATGTGCGATGCCGACAGCAGGATCTTGTTCGGATCGCCCTGGCTCATCTTGACGTCGATGAAGCCTTCGGCGCCGCCCGCACCGCCCTTCGGCATCACCACATAAGGCTTGGGCGACAGCTTGTATTTGACGACGATGCTGGAAATCAAGCGCGCCATCTGGTCGGTACCGCTGCCGCTGCCGGAAGGCAGTGTCATTTCGACCGCTTTGGTAGGTTCCCAGGCGAGCGCGGCGCTGGATGCCAGCATGGTGACCGCGAAAGCGGCGCACGCACTGGCGGCGTGTCTGCGTGTAAACATGGAATTGTCTCCTTTGTAGTGAGCCGCGACGCTTTCCTGGCAGCGCGACATGCGGGCGATCTCCGCGCCCGTTGTTATAATCTACTAATATATTAGTTGTGTCAATCAACTGGAAAATATTTTTTCTATGCCCGTTTTTCGATATCAGGGTGCTGGCCGCGGCGCGCAATATTGCCAATTTCATCCGTGGTCTAGCGCAGGCAAACTGCCGCCAGGCTTATATCCGGCGCGCTTTCCGCATCGAAAACGATGCGTTCAGTCCAGCCACGCATGACTGCACAGGCCATGCGGTTTCCGACGTTCGCAACCTTCTTCTACGCCAGTTGTCGCAGTGCTAGAGTGTTATTGCGGCAGTCATTCTTGTTTTACCCAACTATCAAGGAGACAGGCATGAGCAAGGCAAACGGCGAAAAGGCTTCTCTATTGGCAAGCTATCTGATCGAGGAACAGTTGCGCGTTCTTCCGGTAGCCGCCGCGATGATCCTGCAACCGATCGATGGCGATTTCGAGCGGCATGCTGGGGAAAACCTGCTGCTGCGCCGCAAGCGCACGACGTTGCGCACCGGATCCGGCGGCAATATTGCGATGGAATATGCAGAACCCGGCACCGAGCTGGACTTCCAGGGATCGATCCGCACACTGCGGGAAAATCCGCAGCAGAAAATCAGCTATCTGCGTGTCGTCGTCAGCAATGCGTTGCTGGCCGTCGGCCTGTTCCTGCGGGAACATCAGATGGCCGAAATCCGCATTCCCGAGATCCAGTTCCTCGGCCATGTCGTCGATGCGATCCAGAATGCCAATGTCTTCGACATCGGCGACGGCTACATGCCGGCCGCCAGTTTCGGCGATCTGGTCATCGACAAAAGCTTGAACGGCATGTCGCTCTTTGGCGACGGCAATGCACAGGGATTCATGGAATTCGGCGATGCCATTGCGTTACTGCAATGGCTGGCGCACTACTTGCGCGGCGAACGGAATTTCGTCAGCGGCGGCGACGCCGGCTGACCGTGAATCATGCGGTGCCGCACAGCGGCAGCGCGGTGCAAAGAGAGGAAATGCAATTGGGGGAAAGGCCGCTCGCGATATCGAGCGGCCTTTTCATTCCTGGCGGGAAGGTGTCGGCGCCACCGGCGCGGCAAACTTGCCCTGATCCGGTTGCGCGGTCTTCGATGCCAGTGCGCGATTCTTGTCCGCCAGCGCCTTGATCAGGCCGTCTATGCCTGACTGACGAATCTGCTCGGCAAAACTTTGCCGGTACGCCTGGATCATCCACACGCCAAGCACGTTGACGTCATAGACTTTCCAGCCGTCATCGCGCTTGATCAGCCGATAACCGAAATTGACCGGCTCGCCACGCGAATTGGCCGCATGCGCACTGACGACGACGTCCGTCTCGTCCGGCGTGGCACGCAAGGGGTCGTAAGTGATTTTCTGGTTGCGCACCTGCGCCAGCGCACTCGAATAAGTGTGCATCAGCAAGGCGCGGAATTCGTCCTGCAACTGCTGTCGCTGCTGCGGCGTCGCCTGGCGCCAGTACGGTCCGGTCGCCAGCGACGTCGTACGCTCGAAATCCAGATGCGGCACGATCTTCTGCTCGACCAGTCGCTGAATACTCCCTTGGTCGCCACGTCGGATATCTTGATTTTCGCGAACCGCTGCCATGACTTCGGTGGTAACGCGCTGGATCAGCTTGTCGGGCGCTTCCTGTGCATGGCTTGCAGAAGAAGCGAACGATGAAACGAGAAGCAGGATGGAAAAAATGAAACGCTGCATGAAACCTCCGTCAGGTCCTGATGCGCATAGTGGCGCTGGTGTTTTCATACGACATGCCATACGGTCCTCGCGTTCATGATGCGTGAAGATGGACGCCACCTGCCAGAACAGGATGGCATTCGCTTCGAGCAAATTTCCGTCTGATTTCCCGCATTAAATGCCTGGCGGCAAGTTGAACCAAGACGATGTTCGTATTCTCCAACCAGCATCATCGTCGGACGGAGGTTTCGCATGCCTGATATCGACTGGTCGGAACTGTTCACCTTTACCGTTTCCCCCTTCGAACTGATCATCCGTGGCACGCTGATCTATCTGTTCCTGTTCTGCCTGTTCCGCTTCTTCGTCCGTCGCGATGCCGGTTCGTTGAGCGTCTCCGATCTGCTGGTCGTCGTCATCATTGCCGACGCTGCACAGAACGCCATGTCAGGCGAGTATCGTTCGATTGCCGACGGTGTCGTGTTGATCACGACCATCATCTGCTGGAGTGTGCTGCTGAATTTTCTCGGCTTTCATTTCAAACCCATCCGGCGTTTTCTACTCCCGCCGCCGATCTGCATCGTCAAGGATGGCGTCAAACAGCAGCGCAACCTGCGGCGCGAGTTGATCACCAGCGAAGAATTGAATGAAATACTGCGCCTGCACGAAATCGAACATCTGTCAGAAGTAAAACGCGCCTACCTGGAACCGGACGGGCAAATCACGGTGATACGCCAGGAAGGAAAAAAAGACGGTGCATCGACGATGCCACGGGAAACACCTGGAGCCTGACGCATCGCTATCGCTCGCGCCCCTGAAAAATCACGCGTACAACGTTCCGATATCCGCGCGAGAGAGATGCAGGTTAATACAAAAGATGTGCGCTTCGCATTTTCTATATGTCGCGACAAAGATCCTGAATAAATCGGCAGGCATCTCTTCGGATTGAGTGTTCATGCGATCATCGGTAAACTGGCGACCGCCTTTTTACCAAGCTATCGCATGAATATCATCATCAAGGAAGAACTGCGCGCCTATATCGATCCGCTTACGCAGGATGAATTCGCCGCATTGGAACGCAGCCTGTTGAACGAAGGATGCCGCGATGCCCTGGTTCTCTGGGGAGACATTCTGGTCGACGGCCATAACCGTTACGGCATCTGCCAGAAACACGGCCTTCCCTTCAACACCGTGCAAAACACGTCATTCCAGTCCATGGACGATGTTCACCTGTGGATGATCGACAATCATCTCGGCAGGCGCAGCGTGTCCGATTTCCAGAGAGGTGTTCTTGCCTTGCGCAAGAAAGACATCCTGTCTGCACGGTTGACTCAGCAACCGGAAGAAAATTCTCCTGCCGACACAAGCGCCGACATTCCCGCAGGCGCCGCAGAACCGAAACGCACTCTCTCGCGACAGGAAATCGCCCGCACAGCGCGCGTCAGCAGCGTAACGCTGGGGCAAATCGAAAAAATCCAGAAGTCCGCCGCGCCGGAATTGGTGGATGCCATCAAGTCAGGCGAGATATCGATCAACGCGGCCGCCGTCGTCGCGACGCTTCCCGCCGAAAAACAGATCGCCGCAGCAGCCGGCGGAAAGAAGGAGTTGCGCGAAACGGCAAGACAGGTGCGTGCTGCAAAATCCCCACCCAAGCCACGCCCTCAGCTACCGCCGCTGCCGGAGGATGCGACCGCCGAGCAGATCGAGATTCAGCGATTGTCTGTGCTGGTTGCCGACCTGACGGAAGAACGAGATTTTCTTAAAAAGAAGGTGCAGAATCTGACGATTGCACTCGCAGAATCGCGTAATGGGCAATAAAGCATGAAATCGCATACAGCAGAATTGCGGCAAGAATCTGCATTCCAATAAAAAAGGGCTTACGCCGAAACGTAAGCCCTTCATTTTTGGTAGGCCTCCCCAGAGTCGAACTGGGCACCAACGGATTATGAGT
>DATDLO010000147.1:0-5258 GCA_036519215.1 Oxalicibacterium sp. | reverse complement strand
CCAGATCCCGAATGAAATCCTGCGACGAATTGTTCGACAGCGTCATGATCTGCATCCTGCCGCCGCGCGCCCGGATTGCCTTGATCACGTCCACCGTGTTCGATCCCGAACTGACGATGATCAATGCGTCTGGTGCTTCGCCCACTAGCTTCTGCGCCACCGCATCGACGTCGGGCTTCAGGCGCGGGAAGATTGCAATAAAGGCCGGCGTCAGCTTGTATTCCGCCATGCCCTTGTTGAAACCAGTCACGCCATCCAGCCCCAGCGCGTCGTCCTTCTCATACGTCAACAGCCCGATATGTTTCATACCGAGCGTGTTGAAGTGCTCGATGGCCTTGACCACCTCGTCCTGATACTTCGCCCGGACGTTGAACACCAATCTGTTGACCGGCACATGCAGGCTTTCAGCCCCCGTGCTTGGTGCGATCAACGGCACCTTGCGTGCTTCCAGCTCCGACAGGATTGCCAGCGTCTGCGGCGTCCCCCGGCTCTGGAACAATGCAAAAACCTTGTCTTTCTCTATCAGGGCCTTTGCATTGGCCGCCGCTCTTTCCGGCAGATATTGATCGTCCAGCGTCCGGAGCTCGATCTTGCGACCGTTGACGCCCCCCTGCTTGTTGACAACTGCCAGATAGGCGCGCGCGCCCTCATTCATTTCCTTGACGGTTCCCGCCGCTGTACCGGTCACGCCGATCGTTTGACCGATCAGAATCGTGGAATCCGTTACGCCATCCTCAGCGACCGCCACTTGCAACACACTGGCAAACAGCGCCAGTACCGATATAGCCCGCAAAACCGCTTTGCTCATCAGTTTCTCCCCTTTTGAAGCCACATATATGCTTTTTTTTGCATATCTTTAGCCTTTTCGGGTGTGCGTATCTTATCGATGACGCCACCCGCAGACATTGACCAAGGTCAATTTTCACACATGATCTCGTGTGCATATATGGATTCAAGACTCAAAGATACGCTAAAAATTCCGCTTCTGCACGTATCCGCCGCCAAAAAGAATGATTCTCATTTGCGACATGTATGGCCGTCATTCCAATATGGAATTTCGCCTGAAAAATTCACGCTTTTCTTACATCTTCGCATGCACATCCGCATTGGCTATAAATAGCCAATGCAAATCCATTTTGAATCAGCTTAGATAGTGCGCTTGTAGCCCCATAAACAAAAAAGCCTCTCCAATGGAGAGGCTTTTTATCATGCACAGTACATGCCGCCTTACGAGATCACACCCTCGCTGCGCAGATCGGCGATATCCGCGCTGGAATATCCCAGTTGCGACAGCACTTCTTCATTATGCTCGCCCAACAGCGGCGAACGCGTTACTTCAGTCGGGCTATCGGATAGTTTGATCGGGTTGCCGACAGTCAGATATTTGCCGCGCACCGGGTGATCGACTTCCACGATCGTGCCAGTGTCGCGCAGTGACTGTTCTTCGGCGATTTCCTTCATCGACAGAATCGGACCGCAAGGAATATCAAACTCGTTGAGGATATCCATCACCTCGAACTTGGTCTTGGTCTTAGTCCATTCCTCGACCGTCGCGAAGATGCTCTTCAGATGCGGCAGACGGGTGGCCGGCGTTGCGTATTCTGGATCGGCCAGCCATTCCTCCTTGCCGATCACCTTGCAGATCGCCTCCCACACCGGCGCTTGCGCGATGAAGTAGATATAGGCGTTAGGATCGGTTTCCCAACCCTTGCACTTCAGCACGGAACCTGGCTGGCCACCGCCGGATGCGTTTCCTGCACGCGGCACAGCTTCGCCGAACGGGGTATCAGGGTATTGTGGATATTCCTTCATCACGCCAGTACGATCCAGGCGCTGCTGATCGCGCAGCTTGACGCGGCACAGGTTCAGAACCGCATCCTGCATCGCAGCCAGCACGCGTTGACCGCGGCCGGTGGTTTGACGCTGGATCAACGCAGCCATAATACCCAGCGCGAGGTGCATGCCGGTACCGGTATCGCCGATCTGCGCGCCAGTCACCAATGGAGGACCGTCATCGAAACCAGTGGTCGATGCAGCACCGCCCGCACATTGCGCAACGTTTTCATACACTTTGCAGTTTTCGTAAGGACCAGGACCGAAACCCTTAACCGATGCCATGATCATTTTCGGGTTCAATTCCTGAATACGTTCCCAGCTGAAGCCCATGCGGTCCAACGCGCCTGGCGCGAAGTTTTCAACCAGAACGTCACATTCCTTGATCAGTTTTTCCAGAACAGCCTTGCCCTTCTGGTTTTTGGTATTCAGCGTTATCGAGCGCTTGTTGCCGTTCAACATCGTGAAATACAGGCTGTCCGCTTCCGGAATGTCACGCAATTGGCTGCGCGTCACGTCGCCCTCACCAGCACGCTCGACCTTGATAACGTCAGCGCCAAACCATGCCAGCAACTGGGTGCAAGCAGGGCCGGATTGCACGTGTGTGAAATCCAGGATGCGGTAACCGCTTAGTGCCTTACTCATCAAACTACTCCTTGTACAAAAAACGCGAGCAGACTCGCTATCCGCTCGCGCCGTGAGCGTCTGCTCATGACCGTCAAATATCCATTTCGAAGCGCGCCGAAAGCCTTCCCGCTCGCCCGACCGTGCGCTTGCGCGCGTCCTTTTTTAGTGCGCGTATCATAGCGATCCGCTTGCGCCGGCATCATTGATCCCGGTCAATTTCATCGCTGATACCACGCTGCGCCGCCCCGCTTTTGACAGGATTTTGTGGCCTTCTCCCATCTTGCCTTGCCTACCGATCGCGCGTGATCAAAGCCGGGGACGAAACCCGTTATGCTACCGTTAAACCGCTTTCCTGCCTACCCGCTGCGTCGCTCTTTTCCGCCATAGTGGATTGGCAAAGCGCCACAATTCGACAAAATCGGGACAACTTCCCGCCCGCAGGCAAAATATATCGACTGAAAATAAAAAAGGCGCCTTTCGGCGCCTTTTTTGGGATTGGTTGTTAGACCAATTAGACTGCTTTTGCAGCGTGCATCTCAGCGATCTGCTCTTTGGTGTAACCCAGTTGAGCCAGAACTTCGTCGGTGTGCTCACCGAGCAGCGGCGATGCCTTGATTTCCGGTTTCAGATCGGAGAATTTGATCGGGGAACCGACGGTCAGATACTTGCCGCGTTTCGGGTGATCGACTTCGACGATGGAACCGCTGTCACGCAGCGATTTGTCTTCAGCGATTTCCTTCATGGACAGGACCGGCGCGCATGGGATGTCGAACTTGCGCAGGTAATCCACCGCTTCAAACTTGGTTTTGTCCTTGAGCCATTCTTCGATCGTTGCAAAAATATCGAAGATCTTGTCTTGACGTGCGTCCGGCGTGTTGTACGCAGGATCCTCAATCCACTCTTCCTTGCCCAGCGCCTTGCAAATTGGCGGCCATGCGTGATCTTGAACGGTGAAGTAGATGTAGGCGTTAGGATCGGTTTCCCAGCCCTTGCACTTCAGAACCCAGCCCGGTTGGCCGCCACCGCCGGCGTTACCGCCGCGTGGGACGACATCGGTGAATTTGCCATGTGGATATTGTGGGTACTCTTTCAGGAAGCCCAATTTGTCCAGACGCTGTTGATCGCGCAGTTTGACGCGGCACAGGTTCAAGACGGCATCTTGCATCGAAACGGCGACCTTCTGGCCCTTGCCGGTTTTCTGACGGCTCATCAGCGCGGTCAGAATACCGATTGCCAGGTGCATACCGGTGTTGGAGTCACCCAGAGCAGCTGCCGAAACGGTCGGAGGACCATCCCAGAAACCGGTCGTCGAAGCAGCGCCACCAGCGCATTGCGCAACGTTTTCGTAGACTTTCAGGTCTTCGTAGTGGTGGCCTTCGGAGAAGCCCTTGACCGATGCCATGATCATGCCAGGATTCAATTCCTGAATACGTGCCCACGAGAAGCCCATACGATCCAGAGCGCCCGGACCGAAGTTCTCGACCATGACGTCGGATTCCTTGATCAGCTTTTCCAGAACTTCCTTGCCTTGCGGAGTCTTGGTGTCAAGCGTCAGCGAGCGCTTGTTGCTGTTCAGCATCGTGAAGTACAGTGCATCAGCATCTGGAACATCGCGCAACTGGTTACGGGTAACGTCGCCGGAACCCGGGCGCTCGACTTTGATGACATCCGCGCCAAACCACGCCAGCAGCTGGGTACATGCAGGACCAGCTTGCACGTGGGTAAAGTCGATGATCTTGATCCCTTCTAGTGGCTTGCTCATTGATGAATTCCTTTTCAATCGTTTAACTTATTACTGAAGCAGTTGTAATACGGTTCTGCCCAGATAAAAAACTCCACCTTGCGGTGGAATATTTGCCAGCTGTTTAGCCTGCCTATTGTATATCCAATATCCGATCAGCGCCCGCTCTCGGCCAGAACCGAAATACTTGCTGTTTTTTCATTCCGTCATCTTCATTTCGAAGATGACGGAATTGATCGGAACAGGCACGGGCGCAAAATTGCGCCCGTTTGGCAATTACTTCTTGCCGATCGTGCTGACGATGTTCAGATTGCCGATACGGCCCGATTCGACACCTGCTGCCGGATCGATGATTGCATCGATGATCGTCGTTTTACCCGATTTGATCGAATCTTCCAGCGCCTTGGCCAGTTCTTCCGGCGTGGTCACACGAACGCCTTCGCCGCCCAGCGATTTGCTGAACAGGTCGTAACGGGTCTCCGGGTTGAACAGCATGCACGAGAACTGGTGGTTCGGGCTGGCTTCGTCACCGCGGTAGATACCGCCGTTGTTCATGATGATAACGGTGACCGGCAGGTTGTAACGGGTCAGCGTTTCGTATTCCATGCCGCTGAAACCGAATGCGGAGTCGCCGCACACTGCCACGACCGGCTTGCCCGATTCGACAGCAGCTGCAACAGCCGACCCCATGCCAACGCCCATGACGCCCCAGGTACCGGTATCGACACGCTTACGCGGTTGATACTGGTCGATGACCATACGTGCGTTGTCCAGTGCGTTCGCACCTTCGTTGACCAGGATGCTGTCCGGGTAGTTTTTCAGCACGTCGCGGATCGCGCCCAGCGAGTTGTGGTAATTCATGACCGGGGTAGCGGTCGACAGTTTGGATGCCAGCTTGGCACGGGTGCCCGAAGCTTTCTCTGCAACAGCGTTCATCCACTCGGTCGGCTTGGCCATACCTTTCAGGCCAGCGCGCAGTGCGTTGACGCAGGACTGGACGTCGCCGACCAGCGGTGCGTGGATCTGCACGTTGCTGTCGATTTCGCTTGCCTGGATG
>DATDLO010000146.1:0-4220 GCA_036519215.1 Oxalicibacterium sp. | reverse complement strand
TGATTTCGGTGCAGAGCTGCTTGTAGCAGTAGCCGACCGCGGGCAGTACGGCAGGAGCCGTACCGTATTTGTTCAGCGGGATCTTGTCCTGGTATTCATCCTTGTAGCCGTGAATCAGGCCGCCGACGATCTTGACGTAGGTGTTCGGCGCACTATCGAAAGGATGATATTTCTTTCCCCAGTAGATCAGCGTAGTCGGTTGCCGGTACGAGTTCTTGAAATACGCGCCGCCGACAACGGTGTTGTCGCGATAATTCCATTCCAGGTTCAACAGATGCTGCGTGTTGTTGTGGATCGGATCGGGATGGAAATGGCGGGTGGCGATGCTGGTGCTGAAATAGATGTTGTGCGATGCGCTTTCCGGTGCTGCGGCGTCGACTGCGATGCCGGCGGCATCGTCAGCGGCATTGCCGGTTTCTTTCACCTGTGCCAATGCCGCAAGCGGTGCACAGAAGGAAAGTGCGGTGGCGGAAGCCGCTGCAAAGCGTGTCAACGGGGTAGTGATCATGCATTTGGAAAAGAGGGAGCGATGTCTGTCGGACATGGCGCAAGGCCATTCGTTCCTGGCCTTTCCCCGAACACTTTCGAAAGAGGCGGGCGAATAGGCGATCAGGTGTCGGCTGCGACGAAAACCAGCCGGTTGCCGAAGGGATCGTGAACGGTCATTTCGCGGCTGCCCCACGGTTGATTTTCGATGCCCGGCTTCATGTAACGATAGTTCTTTGCCGTCAATTCGGCATGGAGGCCGTCGAGCTCCATCGTCTCTATCCGCAGCGCCGTGCCGGGACTGCAGTCGCCGTGATGTTCGGTCAGGTGCAGCACGCATCCGTCGCGCGACACCTGGAGATAGAGCGGGAAATTTTCGCCGAAGCGATGCGTCCAGTCGATGCCGAAGCCGAGAAAGTCCACATAGAACTCGGTTGCCTTGCCCACGTCGAAGATACGCAGAATGGGCGTAGTGCGGCCGAAATGCATAGTGTTCCAGTCAGCTTATTTGCCGAACAGCGTGCCGGCTGTAATCAGCAGCGAAACGATGGCCAGCACGATCGCGATATTGGCGCGCCGTGCCATGGTGGAGCAGGACAGCGAAACGTTTTGCAACTGCTCTATCGTTTCCTTCAGCAGTTTCGATTGTTCTGCCTGCAGCGATTCGTAATATTCGAGCTGCTTGATTGCGGCGTTCAGCTTTTCCTCGTGATCGGCCGAGGGATTGATGCGCGGCGGCGGTGCGCTGGTTTTCTTGAAGAGCTTTCCCGCTGCATCGATCAGTGTCGGCAGCGTGGCGATGATGGTGGTCCACGGTACAGGCATTTCATCTCCTTTCGATGGCGGCTAAGCGATCGTTCTCCGGCAGGCTGGGCAACATGCCCGGCCGCAGATTAGTGCAGCACTTCAGCGCAGCACTTCAATGCAGTGCTTCAATGCAGTGCTTCAATCAACTTTTCCAGCTTCACCGCATCCGCACAGAACGCGCGTATGCCTTCAGCCAGTTTCTCCGTTGCCATTGCATCGTCGTTCAGCATCAGGCGGAAAGTCTTTTCGTCCAGATTCAACTTGTCGATCTTCGCCTGCTGTGCCGCTTCCGGGCTCAGCTTGCGTTCCAGAGATGCATCGGTTTCAGCCAGTTTCTGCAGCAGTTCGGGGCTGATCGTCAGCAGGTCGCAGCCCGCCAGTTCGACGATCTGCGACGTGTTGCGGAAGCTCGCACCCATGACTTCCGTTTTGTAGCCGAACTTGCGGTAGTAGGTGTAGATGCGCTTGACCGACTGCACGCCCGGATCGTCGGCGCCGGTGTAATCGGTGCCGGTGCTTTTCTTGTACCAGTCGTAGATGCGGCCGACGAACGGCGAGATCAGCTGCACGCCGGCTTCGGCGCAGGCGACCGCCTGCGGTAGCGAGAACAGCAGCGTCAGGTTGCAATGGATGCCTTCGGCTTCCAGCACTTGTGCCGCGCGTATGCCTTCCCATGTCGAGGCGATCTTGATCAGCACGCGGCCGCGCGCGATGCCGGCTTCTTCGTACAGACGGATCAGTTCGCGGCCCTTGGCGATCGTGCCTTCGGTGTCGAACGACAAGCGTGCATCGGTTTCGGTGGAAACGCGGCCCGGGATCACTTTCAGGATTTCCTGGCCGAAGGCGATCAGCAGGCGGTCGATAATTTCGTCGGTGCTTTTCCCCGCATGCTCACGCGCGACGCGTTCCATGATCGGGCGGTATTCGTCTTTCTGGACGGCTTTCAGGATCAGCGACGGATTGGTCGTCGCATCCTGCGGCGCGAAGGCCTTGATCGACTGGAAATCGCCGGTGTCGGCGACGATGGTGGTGTATTGCTTCAGTTGTTCGAGCTGGTTCATGGTTTCTGTCTTGTGGTCTCTGTCTGTTGTCGTTATCCGTGCAAATTCTATTGTACGTCTTGCCCCGCGTTGTGCTGGGTGGCCGAACGAGCGTCTAGTCGCCGTCCGGCATTTGCAGGAAGGAATCGAATTGCATCTCGATTTTTTGCAGCGCTTTTTGCGCATGCGCCATCTTGCGGCGGCGTTCGGCCGGCAGGCGCAGCGCCAGGCCAACGGCAAGAATGTCGATGACGACCAGATGCGCCAGCCGTGCCGAAATCGGCGTGTACGGATCGGTATGGAAATGCAGGTCGATCGGGATCAACGCCGTTGCCAGTTCGGCCAACGGCGTGCCGCTGGGCGCCAGCGCAACGATATCGGCACCGGTTGCGCGTGCGAGTTGCACGCTGCGTAGCAGTTCCGGGCTGGTGCCGCGTTGCGAGATGGCGACCACGGCATCGCCTTTCTTCAGCAACGAAGCGGCGATGCTGTGCACGTGAGGATCGCTGTAGGCGACCGTCGGAATGCCGCACCGGAAAAATTTGTGCTGCGCATCGGTGGCGATGATGCCGGATGTCCCCTGGCCGTAAAACTCGATGCGCGTGGCGTGCGACAGCAGGTGCAGCGCACGCTCGATCGCGTCGGGATCGAGACTGTTGCGCAGGTCGAGCAATGTATTGATCGAACGGCCGCAGATCTTGCTGACCAGATCCGCGGCAGGATCTTCCAGCATCGGTGACGCGTCCGCGCCGGGAGAAAGCGCCAGGCCTTGTGCCAGCTTCAGCTTGAATGCATGCCAGCCGTCGAAACCGATCGCACGGCAGAAGCGCACGACGGTCGGCTCGGAGACGCCGGCCTTCTTCGCCAGCGCGGCGATGTTGGCATCGATTGCCCGTTCAGGCTGTTCCAGCACGGCAAGGGCGACTTTCTTTTCCGACGGGGAAAGCGAATCGTATTGCGTGCGGATGGCGTCGAGCAGCATGCGGTTGTTCTATCCGCGCTATTCGGGCAGCACTTCTTCGCGCCACTGCAGGCCGTCGCGCCCGATCAGTGCGCTGGCGGCAGCCGGTCCCCAGCTACCCGAGGTGTACGGAATCGGTTCGTTGCCTTCCTGTTCCCAGTAGCGCAGAACGGGTTCGACCCACTCCCATGCGGCTTCCAGTTCGTCGCTGCGCATGAACAGCGTCAGATGACCGCGCAGTACGTCCAGCAGCAGGCGCTCATAGGCATCCATGCGCGGCGTCTTGAAGGTTTCGGAGAAATCCAGTTCCAGCTCGACCGGTTTCAGGCGCATGCCATCTCCGGGCGTCTTTGCCATCAGGTTCAGTTGTAGGCCGTCGTCCGGCTGCAGGCGGATCACCAGGCAGTTCGGCAGGAAGCTGCTGGCCGACTGCGCAAAGATCGAATGCGGCAGCGACTTGAAGCGCACGACGATCTCGGCCAGCTGGTCGGCCATGCGCTTGCCGGTGCGCAGGTAGAACGGCACGCCGGCCCAGCGCCAGGTATCGATCTCGGCTTTCACGGCGACGAAGGTTTCGGTGTTCGAATCGGGATCGGCGCCATCTTCCTGGCGATAGGCGGGAACCGGCTTGCCCTCGACATGGCCGGAACGGTACTGGCCGCGCACGACGTTGCGCGACAGCGTGGTCGGCGTGAACGGCTTCAGCGAGCGCAGGACTTTCAGCTTCTCATCACGGACCGCATCGGCACCGACCGACAGCGGCGGTTCCATCGCGGTGATGCACAGCAACTGCAGCAGATGGTTCTGCATCATGTCGCGCAGCGCGCCGGAGGTTTCGTAGTAACCCATGCGGTTGCCGACGCCGATTTCCTCGGCGATCGTGATCTGCACATCGGAAATCCATTCGCGCCGCCACAGCGGTTCGA
>DATDLO010000145.1:0-2232 GCA_036519215.1 Oxalicibacterium sp. | reverse complement strand
TATATCGCTGCCTGGCTTTCCTCGACCGGCATGCCGGCATTCGAGGCGTGGATGGCATGGAACTATGCGCAAGTCGGCGCGCCATCGCTGCCGACCTTCCAGTATTTCTACAAGAACGTGATCTGGTTCGCCTGGCCGGCCTGGCCGTTCGCGATCTGGGCCGTCTACGCATGGCGGCGCCAGCGCGAATCGCTGCACATCACGCTGCCGCTGACTTACTTTGCCGTACTGCTGCTGCTCGCCCTGCTGAATCCGAAAGGCGAGGAAACCCTGCTGCTGCCGATGCTGCCGATGCTGGCGATACTCGCCGCCTTCGGCCTGCCGACAATGAAACGCGGCGCGATCAATGCCGTCGACTGGTTCTCGGTGATGACACTGACGACCTGTGCCGTCTTCATCTGGATCGGCTGGATCGCCAAGCAAACCGGCTGGCCTGCCAAGCTGGCGCAGAACGCCTTCAAGATCGCGCCCGGCTTCAAGCCCGAATTCAGTTTGCTGACTTTCCTGTTCGCCGCCGCTGCGACAGCAGCATGGATCTGGATCGTCTACTGGCGCGTGTCGCGCCGGCCGTCGGTGCTGTGGCGCGCCGTCGTGCTGTCCTCCGGCGGCATCATCCTGTGCTGGCTGCTGCTGATGACGCTGTGGCTGCCATGGGGTAACTACATCAAGAGCTATGCAACTGTCGCGCACGATATCTCTGCGCAGCTGCCGTCGGTCAAGCGTTGCGTCGCCACCGACGTCGGATCGTCGCAACGGGCGTCTTTCGCCTACTTCGGCAAGATCCGCTTCGCCGGCCCTGACGAGCGCAATTGCGATTACCTGCTGCTGCAGGATCATCATCGCGGCAACCAGTCGCCGAAAGTGAAAACCTACGACGGCAAACAATGGCAACTGATCTGGCTGGGCCGTCGTGCATCCGACAAGGACGAGCGCTTCCGCCTGTATCGCCGTATCTACAGCAACTAGGCAGAACCATGATCGCTACCGGCCGCTTCGTGTAAATACGACAAGGCGGTTTGCTCGATATCGCACAATCGCCTACACGTGCCTCCATGCACACGCATTCTTCCTTCTCTTCTGCAGCAAGCTTCGACCGTATCTTGACGGCCGCCGGCTGCGTGCGTGCACATGCATCGACGGGCACACATGCCCTTTGCCCGGCAGCAGATTCCTGAGCCCGGCGATACTTCTCCTTCTTTTCCAAGCGCACTACTTCCATCGCCGGGCCTGAAACAGGCGCGATGGCGGCCGCTTTTTTCGCAAGGCGGCCGCGCTTCGGGAGCATTCCATGTTCATGCTTTTGCACGGCAGGCCACAGCCCGCTGCCTGCGGACTCGTCCGCAACTTTTCGCCGGCTATCCGGCTATCCGCTTTCTTCTTCGCCGATATTGCCTATGCCCTGCGTTCCTGCTGGAACGTGCTGGCCTTGCGTATCGATGTCCATCTACCGCCGCGCACGGTGGAGAGAGAAATCGCCGCACTGGATCGCCGGCTGCGCGACCCTGACGACATTCTTTACGATCTCGATTGCATTCCGGTCGATTACCCGGGTATGGTGTTTCGCCATCGCGAAGCCGACGGCGAACACTACGTCTATGCGATCAATGCGCGCACAGGCCGTCTCGCCGGTTATACGGTGTTCAACCGGTTGATCGAACTGAATCGCAAACAGGATAAACATCTGCGCGCCGCGCATTCCAAATACGCACGCGCCTACCAGCGTCTCGGCATCGCCACCGCCGTCTATCGCTGGTGGCTGGATGGCGGACGCTGTCTGATTACCGGTGCGCGGCAATCGCGGGGCGCCAACGTCTTGTGGCAATCATTGGGAAAACGATACACGCTGTTCCATGTCGATCTGCGCGACAAGCAATTGTCCTTTTTAGGCCGGCGCATCGATGACCACACGCGCCAGCAACTGCAGACACGCATGATCCTGGCGGGAAAAGGCTGGAGTGCGCAACGGCTGGCAGCTGCCATCGGCATGCCAACACCGCAAATCCCCGATATGCAGCACATACCAATTACCGAAGATACAGGCGAAAAAACAGCAGGTATACGTAGTACGTAGCTGGAAAGCCGGTCAACCGCTCAAGAAAAAAGCCCGCAGCATGAACTGCACCCCAAAAGTTGGATATCAATCCAACCTTTGGGGTGTTTTTTGAACCGCTTGGTTTTTCTGGACAGGCTTCAGCGTTAGTGCCGTGCGTTTCAAGCACCTCCAACCTTGGG
>DATDLO010000144.1:0-3324 GCA_036519215.1 Oxalicibacterium sp. | reverse complement strand
TCATTTCTTTCCTTCACAACGGTCGTGGTTAAAGCTCATATACATCCTTTTTGCCGCTCAGCACCTGCTCCACCAGCTTGCGATTCAGTGCCGGTGCCAGCAGTTCGATGAAAGTAAACACATAGCCGCGCAGGTAGGCGCCCTGCTTCAACGCCAGCCGCGATACGTTGGTGCCGAACAGATGCCCGACCGGGATTGCGCACAGGTTCTTGTCGCGTTCCGCATCGAAGGCCATGCCGGCAATGATGCCGACACCCAGATTCAATTCCACATAGGTCTTGATGACGTCGGCGTCGATCGCCTCCAGCAGGATGTCCGGCTTCAGGCCGCGCAGCTGGAACGCATGGTCGATCTTGTTGCGACCCGTAAAGGCGTTGTCGTACGTGATCAGCGGATAGGCGGCGATTTCCTCCAGCGTCACCGATTTCGATTTCAGCAACGGATGATCGGGCGGCACGACGACCAGATGCTCCCACTGATAGCACGGCAGCGAAATCAGCCCGTCGACATCGGCGATCGATTCGGTCGCAATTGCCAGATCGGCCTGATCCATCAGCACCATGTCGGCCACCTGTTTCGGATTGCCTTGCAACAGCGACAACCGCACCTTCGGGAATTTCTGCGAAAAAGCTTGCACCACCTTGGGCAGCGAATAACGCGCCTGCGTATGCGTGGTGGCGATCGTGAAGCTGCCGCTGTCGTGCGCCGCAAATTCGTTGCCGATGCGCTTCAGGCCGTCGACTTCCTGCATGATGGTCTCGACCGACTTCAGCACGGCTCGGCCGGGCTCGGTCAGGCCGCGGATGCGCTTGCCGTGGCGTGTAAAAATATCAACACCGAGCTCTTCTTCGAGTTCGATGATGGCCTTGGACACGCCCGGCTGCGATGTAAACAGCGCCTTGGCGGCTTCGGTCAGGTTGAAATTCTGGCGCACCGCCTCGCGGACGAAACGTAGTTGATGAAGATTCACGATTTTCCTCCCGGCATCTTCCGCATCGTCATTTTCCGTGGTTGCTTATAAACAAATCGCATATAAGCAAATAATTAGTAAATAGTTTGGAATAAGACATAAGTTTATTACCATTCGCCCTACTTTGCGCGAGGTCTTATGTCTGTTTCTTATATGGTTTCCGGATTCGCCGTCGGCCTGCTGGTCGGCCTGACGGGCGTGGGCGGCGGGTCGCTGATGACGCCGCTGCTGACGCTGCTGTTCGGCGTTTCGCCGTCGGTCGCGGTCGGCACCGACCTCGCCTTCGCATCCGTGACCAAGATCGCCGGCACCGCCGCGCATCGTTCCAAGGGTAATGTGCACTGGAACATCGTTAAGCTGCTGTGCCTGGGCGCGCTGCCGGCCGCCGTCGTGACTACCTTCGCGCTCAAGCATTTCGGCGGCCTCGGCGACGAAGCCGCGCACATCATCCGCTACTCGATCGCCGGTTCGGTATTCCTGACCGTGATCGCGCTGATTTTCCGCACGCGCCTGCAGAACTGGATGGCGCAGCATCCGAATCGCCAGCTGCACGGGGGCAAACTGGTGTTCGCGACGATTCTTTCTGGCGCGATTCTCGGCACATTGGTTACAATCTCGTCGATCGGCGCCGGTGCCATCGGCGCGACGATTCTGGTTTTGCTTTATCCCCGCCTGACGCCGGCCGAAATCGCCGGTACCGATATCGCGTATGCCGTGCCCCTGACCGCCATTGCGGCGCTGGGTCACTGGTGGCTCGGATCCATCGATTGGGTATTGCTGGCAACCTTGCTCGTGGGCTCGGTGCCGGGCATTACGCTGGGTTCGCTGGTATCGCGGGCCATACCGGAAAAAATCCTGCGCGTCCTGTTGGCCACCACGCTGACGACCGTCGCTATCAAGCTCGTTTTTTGAGGACATCAAGATGTATCGCTACGACCAATACGACCATCAAATCGTCAAGGAGCGCGTCGCACAGTTCCGCGATCAGGTGCGCCGCCGCATTGCAGATGAATTGACGGAGGAAGAATTCCTGCCGCTGCGCCTGCAGAACGGCCTGTACATGCAGCGCCACGCTTATATGTACCGCATCGCCATTCCTTACGGCCTGCTGTCGTCGACGCAATTGCGCAAACTGGCCTTCATCGCACGCAAGTACGATCGCGGCTACGGCCACTTTACGACGCGCCAGAACATCCAGTTCAACTGGATCAACCTGGAAGATTCGCCCGACCTGCTGGAGCACCTGGCCTCGGTCGAGATGCACTCGATCCAGACCTCCGGCAACGACGTGCGCAACACCACCGCCGACGAATTCTGCGGTGTGGCGCCGGACGAGCTGGTCGATCCGCGCCCGTATGCCGAACTGATCCGCCAATGGAGCACCTTCCATCCGGAATTCGCCTATCTGCCGCGCAAGTTCAAGATCGCCTTCAACGCCGCTGCCGAAGACCGTGCCGCGACTGCGATGCATGACATCGGTATCACCGTCGTCAAGAACGAACAGGGTGAACTCGGTTTCCGCGTGATGGTCGGCGGCGGTCTCGGTCGCACTCCGATTCTGGGCAGCGTGATCCGCGAATTCCTGCCGTGGCAACACTTGCTGACCTATATCGAAGCCGTCCTGCGCGTCTACAACCAGTACGGCCGCCGCGACAACAAGTACAAGGCGCGTATCAAGATCCTCGTCAAAGCAATCGGACCGGAAGAATTCGCCAGCAAGGTCGAAGCCGAATGGGTCGATCTGGCCGATGGTCCGGGCACGCTGACGGAAGACGAAGTCGCGCGTATCTCTACCTACTTCGCACCGCCATCGTATGCCGTACTGGCAAACGAAGACGCCTTGCTGCAGCAACAGCGCAGCGAGCACAAGGGCTTCGACAACTGGATGAAGCGCAACGTCAAGCCGCATAAGGTGCCGGGCTATGCAGCCGTCGTGCTGTCGCTGAAAAAACCGGGCGTGCCGCCGGGCGACGCCACCGCCGAGCAGATGGATTTCGTCGCCGATCTGGCCGACCGCTACAGCTTCGGCGAATTGCGCGTCACGCACGAGCAGAACCTGGTGCTGGCCGACGTGCGCCAGGCCGATCTGTTTACCGTGTGGCAGGAAGCGAAATCGCACCAGCTCGCCACGCCGAACATCGGCCTGCTGACCGACATCATCTGCTGCCCTGGCGGCGATTTCTGCTCGCTGGCGAATGCCAAGTCGCTGCCGATCGCTGCAGCCATTACCGAACGCTTCGAGAACATCGACTTTCAGCACGACATCGGCGAAATCGAACTGAACATGTCAGGCTGCATCAATGCTTGCGGCCATCACCATATCGGCAACATCGGCATTCTCGGCGTCGACAAGG
>DATDLO010000143.1:0-3647 GCA_036519215.1 Oxalicibacterium sp. | reverse complement strand
CTGAAGGCATTGACCGGCTTGTTCCTCGAAACCGCGAAGGAAGTCGGCCTCGATTACGCCGACCGCCTCGAATACGACGACCGTATCGTCGATGCCTGCGCGATGCAGCTGGTGCTGAACCCATGGCAGTTCGACGTGATCGTTTCCACCAACCTGTTCGGCGATATCCTGTCCGACCAGATCGCCGGCCTGGTCGGCGGCCTCGGCATGGCACCGGGCGCGAACATCGGCGAGAGCGCCGCGATCTTCGAAGCGGTGCACGGCTCCGCACCGGATATCGCCGGCAAGGGACTGGCCAATCCGAGCGCGCTATTGCTGGCCGGCGCGCTGATGCTGGAGCATGTGCATCAGCCGCAACTCGCGCAGAAGCTGCGCGATGCGATCGATGCCGTGCTGGCGACAGAAAGCGGCCGCACCGCCGATCTGGGCGGCGGTGCGTCGACGTCCAAATTCGGCGATTTGCTGATCGAGCGCCTGAAAGGCTGAGTGCAAAAAGGAAGCTTGGCGACGTCTCTGCCGTTTCGGCTGGACTGGTTATGTAACGGTCTGGCGATCCCGCTTGCGGTTATGCGAAAACGGCAGTTACGGCTGTGACGTCATGGCTGGAGCGCCGGCCGGGCTAGTCGTTGACGAAGAGTCTGAAAGCGAAGCGGGTGGCGTCGTCGGCACCGGAGTGTTTGCGGCATGCGATGCCGCGGTTTCGGCGGCGGCCTGGGACGGCTCAGCAGTGCTTGCTGCTGCCGTGGCGGCAACGACAGGTGCGGCGGTAGGAGCGATCGCACTGTCCGGTTTCATTGATGAAGCCGGAGTTGCCGGCGCGGATGCGGAAGAAGCGGCAGCAGTTTCGACCGGAGCCGCAGTCACTGTCGTGCTTGCCGCCGCCGGCACCGGCGCAGCAGCTGTTGTTGTGGCGACTGCTGTGGCAATGGTAGGCACGGCTGCTGCCGGAGTTGCCGCCACCGGCGTTTCAGGCGTTGCCGAAGACGGCATCGTCGTCACCGGGCGCTCGTCAGGAACGGGCATGGCGGGTGCAGGCTTGGGCGTGTCCGGCGGCGCCAGATGATCGTCGACCTCGTCTTCTATCGTTGCATTGTCCAGGAAGCGTTCGACGAGATAGAAGAAGCGTGAATAGAACTTTTCCGAAGCGATCGTCTCGCTCGCCACTTTCACCAGCGAATCGTCGCTCGACGAAAACGGCACCGATACCGAACCCAGTACGCCCACGCCGAGGCTGGCGACGTTGTTGACCTTCTTCAGCGCATAGCGGTCTTCCAGCGCATTCACATAGATCGAAGACTTGTCGCCCTTTGCATCGTCGTCGGTGCAGACCACGCGGAATGAAATCTGCACATGCGCATCGTCGCGCGGCTGGAAGCTCTTGCTGCCGGTGACCTGGCTGGGACTGGACGTGACGATCACGTAACCTTGGCTCAGCAGCGTGCGGCGCACCGCTTCGCAGGCGACGGTGGAGCTGACTTCGAAACGGCGCGAATAGATATTCGTCGAATCGAACTTTTCTTCCTTATAGACTGCGGGCGGCGCACTGGAACAGCCGGCGACGGCCAGCAGCAGCGCCGACAGCAGAATGCGAGTACTGGATTGCATGAAGGAGTTTCCCGATGTTTCCTGACCGACTGCCGCCGATGTTTTTCCGCTGCGACTGTATCAGCGGAACGATGCCGATGAGGCCAGTGAGCAGGCAACGCGGCGAGCGACGGCGACGTTGACGCCATGTTCTCATATTGATTGCCGCCGCGCCGCCACGGATGTGCTCGGAACGACGCTTTTTCTGCAAAAAACAGCGATTGCGCGACGATTTATACAGGCGGTTTGCAGCGACGGCCGTTCCGTAAAAGCATCTGTTGATAAACCGACATCCGCAATCTCGGTTAATCTTGCACCTTTGTGTTTCCGAGACGGAAAAAGAATGGGTAATCTGGTCATCGTCCGCCACGGCGAGTCGCAGTGGAACAGGGAAAACCGTTTCACCGGCTGGACGGATATCGACATCACCGAAAAAGGCTGTCAGCAGGCGCGTCGCGCCGGCCGTGCGTTGGCCGATGCGGGTTTCCGTTTCGATTTCGCCGTCACCTCGTTGCTGAAGCGCACGATCCGTTCGCAATGGCTGATCCTCGAAGAGATGGATGCGATGTGCCTGCCCATCGTCAAGCACTGGCGTCTGAACGAGCGCCACTACGGCGCGCTGACCGGGCTGCGGCGCGAGGATACGATCGCGCAGTTCGGCGAGGATCAGGTGTGGAAATGGCGGCGCGGCTTTGATGCGCGGCCGCCGCTGATGGCGGCCGATGATCCGCGCGCGCCGGCACGCGAAGCGCGCTACGACGACATTGCGCCGCAACTGCTGCCGCTGGGCGAATCGCTGAAAGATACGGTCGAGCGCGTGCGCGTCTTCTGGGACGAGGCGATCGTGCCGCAATTGAAGGCAGGCAAGAACATTATCATCTGCACGCACGGCAACAGTCAGCGGGCGCTGGTCAAGCTGCTGGAAGACATGCCCGACGATGAAGCGGCGAGTTTCGAAGTGCCCAACGGCGTGCCGTTGATCTATCGCCTCGATGCGCAGATGCGCGTGCTGGAGCGGCAGTCGATGCAGATTGCCGAAGCGACGATATCGACCATTCTTTGATTGCTGCGTGACGTTCTGCAGCGGCCGCTCACTCTATAAGGTGTAGTGCGATCGGCTGTTCATCGTGCCGCCGCGATCGACGGTTTCAGCAAGCCGCTTCAATCGCAGCTTTTCATTTCTTCAGTCCGCCGACGTCAATCCCAGCCGCGCATGCCATTCGGCCAGCGATTCCTCGGGATAGACGCCGAATTGCCTGTCCTTTTTCCCGACATCGACTTCTACCCACGGCGCCTTGAAATCCAGCATCAGGTGCGTGGTTTCCGGCGGCGCCGGCAGCGGCGTATCGATCGCCGAAGCGAACGGGTGCACCAGCTCCGGCCACGCCGGATCGAACAGCCATAGCGCGCTGCCGCAGCGCCGGCAGAAATGGCGCTCGGCCTTGCTCGCATGGGTGCGTTCGCCGGATACGCGCATGACGGCGTGGTAGATGCTGATGTCGTCCTTGCCCTTTATCTTCAGCGTTTTCGCATCGCCGCCGATATTGATCGCATAACCGCCGCCGCCCTGCGTCTTGCGGCAGATCGAACAGTAGCAGCGCTGATAGGGAACGGGGGTGGCGCTGTGCAGCGAAAACTGCACAGCGCCGCAATGACAGGAGCCTTCGAGTTGCATGGATGCCTCCGTGTGATATTCGTGGGAAATTGGATGCGGCCGGTGCGTGACCGTTCCCGACGGAGCAGATCAAACGATGTCATGAAGCAATATATCGGCGTTGCAGCCTTCCACATCCGCCTCTGTGCGTTACCCCATTGCAGATGCGGGATTCTCATGGTGCAATACATGCAATTGTTTCAAGTCGTTCCGTTCAGCCGTTCCTGTTATTCCTGTTGATCCTGGATGTTCGAGGCCCGTGCGATCTGGCGGACTCCAACGGACAAGCGTCCGCCGACCCTGCGGATGCCGTCTCTCTGCATTTCTCTGTCGTGTTTGTCGGCGAACCTGCCGATGGATGCGGTGGCTCGTGCGGCTGTCATGAATTGATCATATCGGTCCGCACGAG
>DATDLO010000142.1:0-6369 GCA_036519215.1 Oxalicibacterium sp. | reverse complement strand
AATCTGTTTCGCCGCATCGAGCAGCGGTTCACGCACGATGAATCTTGTTTCTGACATGGGAATCAATACTGAGGGATCGGGAAATGAATCGAAAACCGGAAACCGGAGAATGCGATATGCCGCTCATTTCGGCGGAGGATTGGCCTGCCGGCAACGAGCGAGGAAAATTTCAGGTGGGGAAAACTGAGGACGGAGACCGGCAGCACCGGCTGTACGCAAGGCGCGCTGTCGGCATCGCGACGATTTGCTGATGCGCAGATCGGCAGCATGCACACTCCCCCTTGATGCCGCATCATGAACAGACGCGGCGAAGGCCGCTCAGGCCCCGCCCATTTTTTCGAAGATTTTCGCCAGCTTTTCGTCCAGCGTGGCAGCAGTGAATGGCTTGACCACGTAGCCGTTCGCACCGGCCTGTGCCGCTGCAATGATGTTTTCCTTCTTGGCCTCGGCCGTCACCATCAGTACAGGAAGCTTGGAAAGCGCAGGATCGGCACGAATCTGCTGCAACATCGTCAAGCCGTCCATGTTCGGCATGTTCCAGTCGGAAACGACGAAGTCGAACTGTTCGGAACGCAGCTTGGCCAGCGCCATCGCGCCGTCTTCAGCCTCGTCGACATTCGTATAGCCCAATTCCTTCAGCAGGTTGCGAACAATGCGACGCATTGTTGAAAAATCATCAACTACGAGAAATTTGGTGTTTGGACCTGCCATGAATTGCTCCGTTCATTCCTTAATCAGTTCCGATCCCGAACAGGGTCTGCAATATTTCACACCGCTATTATGCACCGAGGAAGCAGTCAAATTCCCAAAATAATGATGCTGTACGGCAATTTTTTACACGCGCAATGCCCGGCTGCTGTTTGCAGCCAGATAAGCCAACACCATCCCCGGCAATGCCTGCAGAGTGCCGACCTCATGAGTGGCACCAACTGCGATGGCCTCGCGCGGCATGCCGAAGACCACGCACGATGCTTCGTCCTGCGCAAAATTGTAGGCACCGGCATTTTTCATCTCCAGCATGCCCAGCGCGCCGTCCTTTCCCATGCCGGTCAGAATCACACCGACCGCATTCTTGCCAGCATGCGCTGCAGCGGAACGGAACAGCACGTCGACAGATGGACGATGCCGGTTCACCGGTTCGCCATGATCGAGTTGCGTCATGTAGTTGGCACCGCTGCGAATCAACTGAAGATGCGAATGTCCAGGCGCCAGATAAGCGTGGCCTGGCAATACGCGTTCGTTCCCCTCTGCTTCCTTGACGCTGATCTTGCAGAGGTTATCGAGCCGTTGCGCAAAGGATTTGGTAAAGCCCGGCGGCATGTGTTGCGTGATCAAAATGCCCGGGCAATCGGACGGCATCTGTACCAGGAAATCCTTGATCGCCTCGGTACCGCCAGTCGACGCGCCGATGATGATCAGTTTTTCACTACTGGTCAGCGGATTGCGAATCGCCGGCAGTACGCCATCGCCGCCCGGCTTCTGCTGATCATGCGCCACCGTGCGTGACTTGATCCGTGCCTTCGACGCCGCACGGATCTTGTCCGAGATCATCTCCGTGTATTCGAGCATGCCGCTCTGGATCGACATCTTCGGCTTGGTGACAAAATCGACGGCACCCAGTTCCAGCGCGCGCAGCGTGATTTCCGAACCGCGCTCGGTCAGCGAGGACACCATGACGACCGGCATCGGACGCAGCCGCATCAGCTTCTCGAGGAAATCCAGCCCATCCATGCGCGGCATCTCCACGTCCAGCGTCAGCACGTCCGGATTGGTCTGCTTGATCAGCTCGCGCGCAATGATCGGGTCCGGCGCAACGCCGACCACTTCCATATCCGGCTGACTGTTGATGATTTCCTTCATCACGCCCCGGATCAGCGCAGAATCGTCGACTACGACGACCTTGATTTTCATGCTGTCACTCCAGCAGAACGTTGATTGTTCATTGTTTCAGGAAAAAAGTTCAACATCGCCACTGACATTCTGCGACTGCAGGCGATTTGCATAATCCTGCTCGCGATTGACCAGCGTGTTGTTGTTCAGCTGGCGCAGCTTCTTGACCAGCACCTTGCCGCTGCGCGGGAAGTAATACACCTTGCGCGGATGGATATCATTGAGATCCTCCGCAGCGATACGGATATTCTCAGTCTTCAGGAAATTACGGACGAACTGCGCATTGCGTTCGCCGACATTCATCGCGACAAACCCGCGCAGCACTGCACCGCCGCCGAAAACCTTGGCCTCGAGATTTTCCCGTCTGGCGCCCGCTTTCAGCAAATCATTGATCAGGATTTCCATCGCATAGGTGCCGTAGCGTGCCGATGCGGAAATCGGGCTGTCCGCATCGCCGTCAGGCAGCATGAAATGATTCATACCACCCACGCCACTGACGCGATCGCGTATGCAGGCCGACACACAGGATCCCAGCACCGTCACAATCAGCATGTCCTTGCCAGTGTAGTAGTACTCGCCCGGCAGAATCTTCGCGGCATCGCAATCGAAGGTGCGGTCGTAATAGACGTTGGTCGCGAAATGTTCTTTGATCGATTCGTTCATGCGTTCAACCTCACGCACGACGCGGGACACCGCCCGCTTTCCTGTTGCGATCCAGTTCGTACACGGTCTTGCCGCGCAGCTTGAAGGCATCGGAAACGTACAGGAAGTTTTCCGAATGCCCTGCGAACAGCAGACCGTCTTCCTTCATCATCGGTGCAAAACGGTCGAGTATCCTGCCTTGCGTCGGCTTGTCGAAATAGATCATCACGTTGCGGCAGAAAATCACGTCGAACGGTCCCGATACACCCCATTGATCAGCCAGCAGATTGACCTGCTTGAACGTGATCATCTGGCGCAGTTCCGGACGTACACGTACCAATCCTTCACGCGTGCCCTTGCCGCGCAGGAAGAAACGCTTGGCACGCTCCGGCTCCATCTTCTCGATGCGATCGATCGAATAAATGCCGCTGGCACCCGTGTTCAACACGTTCGTATCGATGTCGGTCGCGATGATGCGAACCGGCGGAGTCAGCGTGTTGTAGGCTTCACAGGCGGTCATCGCAATCGAATACGGCTCCTCCCCGGTCGACGCGGCGGAGCACCATATCTCGATGGGTTCGCGCCCTTTCTTCTTGATGTGCTCGGCGAGAATGGGGAAATGATGCGCCTCGCGGAAGAACGACGTCAGGTTCGTCGTCAGCGCATTGGTGAACGCCTCCCACTCGTCGGCATCGCCACCTTGTTCCAGTCTGTCCAAATAGGAGGTAAACGAATCGATACCGGTCGCGCGCAATCTACGCGCCAGGCGACTGTAGACCATTTCCTGCTTGCTTTCGGCAAGCGCGATACCGGCACGCTTGTGGATCAGCGCCCGTACACGCTCGAAATCGCGTGCAGTAAAATCGAATTCCTTGACGCCTTCCGCGCGCCCTTGCATGCCTGCTTTCATCGTCCGATATCCTTCATGCTTGCATCGTTTCAGCAGACACCCACACACTCACCGCCAAGCTGTTTTATCAGGCGGCGATCTTCTCGATCAGTCCCATTTCCGAGCTGGACATCAGCTTGTCGATATCCACCAGGATCAGCATGCGCTGGTCCAGCGTACCCAAACCGATCAGATAGTCGGTATTCAACGCCGTACCCATTTCCGGTGCCGGCTTGACCTGCTCCGGCGACAACGTGATGACGTCGGAGACACTGTCCACCACCATGCCGACCACACGGCCGCCGATGTTCAGGATGATCACAACGGTGAACTGATCGTAGGTCGGCTCGCCCAGGTTGAATTTGATACGCATGTCGACGATCGGCACGATGATGCCGCGCAGGTTGACCACGCCCTTGACGAAATCCGGCGCATTCGCAATGCGCGTGACGGTTTCATAACCGCGGATTTCCTGCACTTTCAGGATATCGATGCCGTACTCTTCCTTGCCAAGCGTGAAGGCGAGAAACTCGTTGCCTGTCTCGGCACCGGTCGTGTTGTCATGGTTTTGAATCATGTTGATTCTCCTCTTCAGGAATAAATGGATTCGTCGTTCAACTGGCGACTTGAACGCAATAATGCTGCCACATCGATGATCAGCGAAACGCCGCCGTCACCCAGAATTGTGGCGCCCGATATACCTGCCACTTTACGATAATTCGACTCGAGATTCTTCACGACAACCTGCTGCTGACCAACCAATTCGTCGATAAACAACGCTGCCTTGCGTCCGTCGGATTCCAGAATGACAATAATGCCTTCCGATGGATTGGAAAAACGCGGCACGACGTCGAATATCTTGTACAAGGGGATCAGCGGCAGATAGTCGCCGCGCACCTTGACGACCCGGCCCTGTCCGGTGATCTCCTTGACATCGTCCGGCGCCGGCTGCAGCGATTCGACGACATAGCCGAGCGGCAGGATATAGATTTCATCGCCGACGCGGATCGACATGCCGTCCAGGATCGCCAGCGTCAATGGCAGCGAAATCGAGATGGTCGTGCCGAACCCCTTCATCGAGCGGATATCGATCGCACCGCCCATCGACGTGATATTGCGCTTGACGACGTCCATGCCGACGCCACGGCCTGAGACGTCGGTCACCGTCTCAGCCGTGGAAAAGCCAGGCGAGAAAATCAATTGCCAGACTTCTTCATCCGGCATGTCATCCGACACCGGCATTTCCTGCTGCCGTGCCTTGGCGAGAATCCTGTCGCGGTTCAGACCACCGCCGTCGTCGCTGACCTCGATGATGATATTGCCGCCCTGATGTGCTGCGGACAGAGACAATTGGCCGGCCTGCCCCTTGCCGGCAGCAATACGCGCTTCCGGCATTTCGATACCGTGGTCGATGCTGTTGCGCACCAGATGTGTCAACGGATCGACGATGCGCTCGATGAGCCCCTTGTCCAGTTCGGTCGCAGCGCCATGCGTAACGAAATCCACCTTCTTGCCGAGCTTGGCCGCCAGATCGCGCACCATGCGAGGGAAACGGGAAAACACGTAATCCATCGGCATCATGCGGATCGACATCACCGCTTCCTGCAGATCGCGCGTATTGCGCGTCAACTGCGAGATGCTTTCCAGCAGGCGTTCGCTTGCGATGGGATCGAGCGTTCCGCTGCGCTGTTCGATCATTGCCTGCGTAATCACCAATTCCCCGACCAGGTTGATCAATTGATCAACCTTTTCGATGCCGACACGAATCGACGACGATTCGGCACTGACGGCAGAACGCTCTTCACGCTTGGGACTGGCCGCCCTCGCATTTCCTGCCGATGCAGCAACGCTCTTTGCCGCAGGCGCATCACGCGGCGTTTCGTATTGCGTTTCGGCTTCCTCTTCGTCATCCGCCTTTTTCGCATCCTGCTCCGGCAGGGAGCGCGGCACGAATGGCGGGAAGAAGCCATAACCCTGTGCTTCTTCTCTTGCCTTGTGTTCCGATTCCGCAATCGTCGAATGCAGCGGTTCGAAAAACCCGTAACCCTGCTCTGCCTCGATACGGCGGCGATCGTCGATCGAACGATCCAATCCTTCATAAGGTGCCGGCACCGTCTCTTCGACAATGACGAGATCCTTCGGATCCAGAATGAAGGAACAGATCGCGACGATGCTGTCCGGTCCCTCCTGCGTCGTCAGCGTAAAGGCCGTGCGCTGATCGTCCAGCGTGGTCCTGCTGATATCGCCCAGCAAACCCAGTTCAGCAGCCAGCGCTTCCACATCGCGTGGCGTGACTTGCGGCAGTTCGATCCGGAAACGACGATCGGCATGGCCTGTCGCCTTCATCGCATCGGATTGCGGAACATTCGGCGCTGTCACCGGTATGCCGCCCTTTTGCGACAGCGATTCCAGCATCATCCGTACATTGGCGACGGCATCGAGATCGACATCGGTATGCAGGCGATGTCCATCCAGTTGCATCTTCAGAATATCCTTGGCCGACAGAAACGCATCCACATGCTCGGACGTCAGCGCCATTTCTCCCTGGCGGATCTTGTCCAGCAAGGTTTCGAGCACATGCGTGACTTCCGTCAGGTCCGTAATGCCGAAAGTGGCGGCACCGCCCTTGATCGAATGTGCGGCACGAAAGATCGCATTCAGATCCTCCGGATCCGGCGCCGCCGCATCGACGGCAAGCAACAGCTTTTCCATCTCCGCCAGCAGTTCTTCGGTTTCGTCGAAGAACACCTGGTAGAACTGGCTCATGTCGATGCTCATCGCTCTGCTCCGTTATCCGTGTTCGTGCCTGCCATGCATATCGTCATCGACAATCAGCCGATCACCTTGCGCACGACTTCCGTCAGCCGCTGCGGATCGAATGGCTTGACCAGCCAGCCGTTGGCGCCGGCGGCACGTCCCTTGGCCTTCATCTCGTCGCTGGATTCCGT
>DATDLO010000141.1:0-5129 GCA_036519215.1 Oxalicibacterium sp. | reverse complement strand
AGACTTTTTGCGACGCTACCCGGGGTTGCAGATCGAAGTCAGCAGCGCCGACCGCCGCGTCGATCTGGTGCGTGAAGGTTTCGACTGCGTGCTGCGCGTCGGTACGGTTACCGAACCGGCCCTGATCGTGCGACCGTTAGGTGCTGCCGTCATGGCCAATCTCGCCAGTCCGGCCTATCTGAAGGAATTCGGCATGCCGCGCAGCCTGAACGATCTGGCATCGCATCGCCTGATTTACTACAGCCCGATACTGGGCGCCAGACCTGCGGGATTCGAATATGTGGCGGACGGAGCAACCCGTATGTTGCAGATGCAAGGCAGCATCACCGTCAATAATGCGGATGCCTACGAGGCAGCTTGCCTTGGCGGGTTAGGATTAATACAGGCACCGCGACATGGCGCCCGCGACCACCTGCAAAGCGGCGCGCTGGTGGAAGTGCTGCCGGAATTTGTCGCAGCGCCAATGCCGGTTTCGCTGCTATACGCGCACCGCCGCCATCTGCCGCAGCGGGTGCGCGTATTCATGGAATGGCTGGCTCAACTGCTGGCAAACGACATCGGTTCCGAAAACGCCATGACTTGACGCCGCTACTTGATCAGACTTTCACGTGCAGCAGAGCTGATGGCCACCACCGCTGGATGCGTCAGCTGGCGCTCTACCGAAATTGCATAGAACTGTTCGCTGACCAGCGTGGTCCGGCCGATTTCGGTCACGCCATATTGTTTGATGATCTGTTCGGCTACCGCCGACGGTGCAGCGAAGATGCCCTTGCCCGCCTCGCCGAACGCCTGCAACAGCGCACCATCGTCAAATTCGCCGACGATGCGCGGATGCACGCGCTCTTTCTCGAACCAGCGCAGCAGGCGCGGCCGTACCGCTGCATCTTCACCCGGCATCAGGAAAGGCGCGCCGTCCAGGCTCTTCGGAAACCCCTTCTTGTACTGCTTCGCCAGTTCTTCAGTCGCAAAGAAGGAGACGCCGCATTCGCCCAGCAAGTGGTTGTAACCGCGCACGTCGATGTTGGCCGGCATCGGGCTGTCTGCGATGACAATATCCAGTCGATGGATTGCCAAGTCGGCCAGCAGGCTGGTCAATTTGCCTTCGCGGCAGACGATACGCAACGATTCCGGCAGCTCCATCGCCGGCTCCAGCAACAGATAGGCGATCGCCTTCGGCACGGCGTCGGCCACGCCCACGCGCAGCTGCAATGGCCAGCCGCCAGGACGGAAGCGCAACACTTCCTGCAATTCCTCGCCCAGCGTGAAGATTTCATCCGCGTAACTGAGCACGACACGGCCGGCATCATTCAGTTCAAGCCGCCGCCCGACACGGTTGAACAGCTTGTAGCCGAGCACATCCTCGAACAGCGCAATCTGGCCGCTGATCGTCTGTGGCGTCAGATGCAGGCGTTCGCTGGCGCGGCCGATGCCGCCTGCCTTTGCCACCACCCAGAAGTAATGCAGATGCTTGTAATTGATCGCGCTCATGACAAAATAAATGTTCCGTTTTTACGAATTGAAAATTAATTATATTCGAATTTTCGTGATTTAAAACTCCGACTACAGTGTATATGTCTAAGAGGAAAAGAGTGCCTTGACGCACCGAACGCAATTACCTTGCAGACAACAATTCATCTTGAGGAGTTATGCCATGAACCCGATCGATCACGCACGCAATCCGTCCTACGGCGCGACGCGTCCGGCGATTGCAACCATCTCGTCCAACAAGGTCATCCGCAACACTTACCTGCTGCTGTCGATGACATTGCTGTTCAGCGCACTGACTGCCGGTGTTTCGATGGCGCTGAACCTGCCGCATCCCGGCATCGTCATCACGCTGGTCGGCTACTTCGGCCTGCTGTTCCTGACGACGAAGTTCCGCAACCAGGGGCTTGGTGTCGCTTTCGTCTTTGCACTGACGGGCTTCATGGGCTATACGCTGGGCCCGATCCTGAATCTCTATCTCGGCCTGCCGAACGGCGGCCAGACCGTGATGATGGCCTTCGGCGCGACCGCTGCGATCTTCGTCGGACTATCCGCCTATGCGCTGACGACGCGCAAGGATTTCAGCTATATGGGCGGCTTCCTGACGGCCGGCATCCTGGTCGCGTTCCTGGCAGCGCTGGCCGCTGTGTTCTTCACGATTCCGGCGCTGTCGCTGGCAGTATCGGCGGCGTTCGTGCTGCTGATGTGCGGCCTGATTCTCTATGAGACCAGCAACATCATCCACGGCGGCGAGACCAATTACGTGATGGCGACGGTCACCCTCTATGTTTCCATCTTCAACCTGTTCACGAGCCTGCTGCAGCTGCTGGGCTTTGCAGGCGGGGATGAATGATCGTTCGCTTCACGCAAAGAAAGGCACACCATGAAATGCCCCGTATGCAATGAAATGCACCTGATCATGTCCGACCGCCATGGCATCGAGATCGACTATTGCCCGCAATGTCGCGGCGTCTGGCTCGATCGCGGCGAACTCGACAAATTGATAGAACGCTCGCTCGCCGCCCTGCCACCGGAACCGCCGCCGCCTCCGCGTGCACAGGCGCCATTGCATCGTGACGATCGCCAACGTCAGGAAGCGCGTTATGGCTACAACAAAGATGGTTACGACAAGGACGGCTACGGCCAGAAACGCAAGAGAAACCTGCTGGCCGATCTTTTCGACTTCTGATTTTTTCTCTCTTGTGTGCCCTCAGAGCAGCCCCGTCGTCGGGACTGCTCTTTTTTTGGGTATTTCTTTTTCTCCCTCCTGCATTGCCCTTCAGCCTCCCTGCACGTAACACTCGCACTTTCATGCCGACTGCCGCTTCTTGCACGAATGCATTAAAGTAGCGGCTCGCGCGCTTTGCGCCGCAACAAATCAGGATCGCACATGAAAACAGCAAAAGAAGCACTCGACCAACTGCGCGAAGGCAATCGCCGCTTTGTCGCCGACAAGAGCAATGCCGGCGATGCGTCGCTGGTCAACCGCCGCCGCGAAGTCGTGGATGGCCAGCAGCCGTTTGCCATCATCCTCGGTTGCTCGGATTCGCGCGTGCCGGCAGAAATGGTGTTCGATCAAGGTTTGGGGGATCTGTTCGTCATCCGCGTGGCCGGCAATATCGTCGCACCGTCGCAAATTGGCAGCGTCGAATTTGCCGCCGAACGCTACGGTACCAACCTGGTCGTCGTGCTCGGCCATTCGCAATGCGGTGCCATTCTGGCGACACTGGAAGCACTCGAACATCCGAACGAAAGCACTTCGCGCAACCTGCAATCCATCGTCGACCGCATCCGTCCTTCCGTCGAAACGCTGTTCGATACCGATCTGAAGCACGATCACGATGCGCTGGTGCACCAGTCGGTGCGCGCCAATATCCGCGCTTCCTGCAATCACCTGCGCCACGGTTCCGAATTGCTGGAGAAGCTGATCCAGAACCATGGCCTGCGCGTAGTCGGCGCCGAATATTCGCTGGAGACCGGCGCGGTCGAATTCTTCGATGGCATTCCTGAATAAAAAATGGCAGACAAGTGAAAGACTTGCCTGCCATTTTGCATTTCGTCGATCAATCCGGCTCGATACTCAGTATTCAAAACTGACGGTGAGCGATCCGTAACTCTGTGCCTTGTCCTGTCCGTCGAATTCCTTGCTGCGCAGGTATTGCGCATAAGTGACCTTCACGCCCGGCCATTGCCAGGCGATACCAGCCGCCACGTCGCCGACCAGATACTTCTTGTCCACGCTGTGGCTGTCGGAAAAAGTATTCCCGTCCAGGAAAATATTCCTTGCCACGGCACGCACATCGAACGAAATGAAGGCGTGCATGCCGCTCTGCAACAACCGTCGCGACGAATTCGCCGGCAGCGGCGCATTGCTGTCGGCCGCCGGGCGAATCGGCGATGTGCCGAAATCGTTGGGCAAATAAGTACCGATACGAAATTCCATGCCGCCGTTCAGATAGGTCTTGACGTTGCCGAGCGCATAACCGTAATGCGTGATGGCATCCATCTTCGGGCCATCCAGCGTCGCAGATGAAAACACCCGCTCCTTTTTCTCGCGCACGTAGATCAGGCCGAGTTCGTTGTTCAACTGGTTGTCCCAGCCCTCGAACTTGTCGATACCGCGCAGGTCATGAATGAAATCCTGCGCCTGATGCGCCAGCGAAGCCGGACCGACCATGCCGATGTCGATCTCGACGGTGTCCATCTTGGTTTCCTGGCGCGCGTTATAGGCGAAACCCATATACAGCCAGCCGGCATACGGACGATCGTCTGTAATCAGGTCGCGGCGATGCCGGTCGGTCGGCGTATACATCTCCTGTCCGAGACTAACGACCATGTTACGCGACTCGTAAGGCCCCGGTTGCAGGCGTTCCGAGAAACGGTTCAGCTCGCGCATCCATTTCGGCAAACAGGGATCGTGGATGTAATCCGCCAGATTGGTCGATACCCAGGACAACTTGATGCCGTTGGTGTAGTTGTTGTCGGTGCCGGCGAACAGGTCGTTTTCGTAATAGAAATTGTAGACGCCGGGGTATTTCTTCAGTTCGCGAATGCCTGGTTCGGCGCCGCAACTGCTTTCTTCATCGTCGGCGGCCGCAGCCATGCTCGAAAAAGCCGTCAGCGACACGGCGAAAAAACAATGAATCAATCCGGCTTTGACAAATCGATGGCTATGCATTGAAATGAATCGTAAGAAAATATTCGGCCTGCACGAAGACGAATACAGTATTGGCGGGCGCGGTGCTGGCGCCAAGCCTACCTTGCCGCGTAAACATACGTCAAGGAAGCCATGGCAAAACTGCACGCATTCGCGCCAGCGGCAAAACGTACAGGCATGCCGCTGCGCATTTTTACAAAATCCTTCTCGAAACAATTTCTTCATCACAGGACTTTCGCCATGACATCGCTTCGCACCCTCAGCATCCTGCTGGCCTTCTGTCTCGTGGCCAGCGGCTGCAGCTCGCTCTTCAAGCGCAATCA
This sequence comes from Oxalicibacterium sp., assembly GCA_036519215.1. Classification (GTDB taxonomy): domain Bacteria; phylum Pseudomonadota; class Gammaproteobacteria; order Burkholderiales; family Burkholderiaceae_D; genus Oxalicibacterium. The sequence continues at coordinate 164 of DATDLO010000141.1, read as the reverse complement.
GGGGCCGGCATTGTCCGGCCACCTGACCGGCAACGTTACCTATCGCGAGCGTATCGCGCTGCCACCGGATGCCAAGGTCATCGTCAGCCTGGAAGACGTGACACGCGCCAATCGCACCGGCCAGTTCGTTGCGCAACAGGCGATGGAACCGAAGACGCAGGTGC
>DATDLO010000140.1:0-3277 GCA_036519215.1 Oxalicibacterium sp. | reverse complement strand
GCCGACATGGAAGAAACGGCAGCGCACGAGGCAGGCGATGTAACATGAGCAATTCCGATGACGGCTACCGTTTCCCATCACATGAAACCTTTTCTTCTTCGCCTTTCCCTGATTGCGGTGCTGGCATTGACAGCCGCCTGCTCGCCGAAGTTCGACTGGCGCGAAATCCGCAGCGACAATGCCGCTTATGTCATCGCCATGCCGGCCAAGCCTGCCGTGTTCACACGCCCCATCGATCTGAATGGCATAGCGACGGCAATGACGATGACGGCAACGGAAGTCGACGGCATCACCTTTGCCATCGGCAGCGCCGAATTGCCCGAAGCGACGCAAGCGCAAACTTCGCTGGCGGCAATGAGGACGGCAATGGTCAACAACATCCGCGGCACAGTCCGGCACGAAAAAACGGCAACGATGCCGCAATCGCAAAATGCTGGCGCAGGCATGCTGGCCTATACGGAGATCCTGGCATCCGGCGCCGCCGATACCGCGACGAACGGTCAGCCTCGCGTGCTGTTCGCCCGTTTCTTCGCCAAGGACCGGCACGTCTATCAGCTCGTCGTCACCGGCAGAGAAGACGCCGTGCAACGCGATGTGGTCGACACGTATTTCTCGTCGTTCCGATTCAACTGATACCTTGCATTGCGACATACATCATGGCAATGATAGATGCGCCAGATGTACGTGAGGAAGACGTTTTGCCTTGCTAGAACACGCGCCGAAATCGTGCTATCGTTAGTTCGCGTTTACTAGAAGAAGGAGGCTGCTCATGTTAATCAAGTTCAAATCCAAAGCTGCCGCCGACGTACTGATGTACGAGGAACATGCAAGCCGGATTCTCGATCTGCTGCACAAGGATCACAAACTGGGCGTCATCACGGCCGCGGAAACCGGCAACGCGATCAAGCTGCTAGAAGGCGAGATCACGATGAGCAAGGCGCATATTCCTTCCGATACGATCCAGCGCGACGTGCTGGCGCATCACGGCGAAGACGGCGACGATAACGAACATGAGCCTCCGGAAGTCGTCAGCTTTTCGTCCCGCGCCTATCCGTTGCTGGAAATGCTGCGTGCGGCACATGCGGAAAACGAGGATGTGCTGTGGGGCGTCTGACCCACATACATCGTTTCGCTGACTTCTCCCTTTCCTGACGACACTGCTGCATCCGCTCCGCGCGGATGCGGTTTGCCGACAGGCTCACCCCTCCAGCCGTTACAATCACGTTCCCGAACCATCTGCGCGCGGCACTTCCGCTGCGCCGCATAACGTGACAAGACTCACCCTCAAACCGGATTCCCTTTCCTTCAGCCTGCATGGCGCTGCCACAGCGGTAGCCGCCGTCGGACGCGGCACGGCGCTGCCGCAGGCACTGGCCCAGGTATTCGCGCAAACCGATGCCACGCCGCAGGCGCGCGGCGCCATCCAGGATATTGCCTATTGCTGTCTGCGCAATCTGGGCCGCGCCGAAGCGCTGCTTTCCGCGATGACGCCGCGACGTGTCGAACCGTCCGCCCTGCATGCGCTGCTGTGCTGCGCACTGGCGCTGCTGATCGATGTCGACGATAGCGGCAACCCGCGTTACAACGCTTTCACCGTCGTCGATCAGGCCGTGACCGCTGCCGCTTCCGACAACAGCATGGCCCGCGCCAAAGGCATGGCCAATGCCGTACTGCGCCGCTTCCTGCGCGAACGCGAAACGCTGTTACAGCAAGTCGCGCGCGATTCGGTGGCGCAATGGAATTATCCGGCGTGGTGGATCAGGAATGCGCAGTCGGCTTACCCGAACGACTGGCAAGCCATCCTGCACGCAGGCAATGCTGCGCCGCCGCTGACGTTGCGCGTGAACCGGCGCAAAACCACCGTCGACGACTATCTGGGCCTGCTGAGCGACGCTGGCATCGCCGCCACGCGCATCGGTGCCGACGCGATCCGGCTGACGCAACCGATTCCCGTGCATCGCATTCCCGGTTTCGACGACGGCATGGCTTCGGTACAGGACGCCGCCGCGCAACTGGCCGCTCCCTTGCTCGACTTGCGCGACGGCATGCGCGTACTGGACGCCTGCGCGGCGCCCGGCGGCAAGAGCGGCCATATTCTGGAAACCGCCGACGTCGACCTGCTGGCGCTGGACAGCGATGCACGCCGCCTGCAACGCATCACCGAAAACCTGCAGCGCCTGCAATTGCGCGCCACATTGCAGGCCGGCGACGCCAGTCAGCGCGATTGGTGGGACGGCCAGCCGTTCGATCGCATCCTAGCCGACGTGCCATGCACTGCCTCGGGCATCGTGCGGCGGCATCCGGACATCCGTTGGCTGCGCCGCAAGGAAGATGCAACACAACTGTCATCGATTTCAGCCAAAATCCTGGACAACCTTTGGCAGATGTTGGGGCCGGATGGTAAATTGCTGTTTGTGACCTGTTCGCTGTGGCCGCAGGAATCGGAACAGCAGGCGGCTGCCTTCGCGCAACGCAACGGTGCAACGAGGCTGCCCGCACCGGGCCAGTTGTTGCCGGTGAGCGATGGACAACAAGATCACGACGGATTGTTCTACGCGCTGTTCCAGAGGACCGCCGCCTGATTCCGTCGATCGAACAACCTACTTTGCCGGCGGCTCTGCCGCGACATGCGTGAAAAGAAAAGCCTTCTTTCCATTCCACTGGCTGTGCGCCATCTTCCTGCTTGCGTTCTCGCTGCAACACGGGACCGCGCATGCCGACGGCATCGACATCCAGGAAGCGCACCTGGAAAGCAGTGACGACGGCTACCGTCTTGCCGCAATTTACGACTTCGATCTGAATCGCGGCCTGGAAGATGCGCTGTCGCGCGGCATCCCGCTTTACTTCACCACCGAGATCGAAATCACCAAACCGCGCTGGTACTGGTTCGATGCGAAGGAAGTCGTCAATTCCCAGACCATCCGCATTTCGTACAACGTCCTGACGCGTCAGTATTACGCCGCCATCGGCAATCGCCTGCATCAAAGCTTCGATTCGCTGGACGATGCGTTGTCGCTGGTGCGACGCCCGGGCCGCTGGGTGGTCGCCGACAACGGCACACTCAAGGCTGGCACCACCTATGAAGTTGCGGTCCGCATGCAGCTGGACGTTGCGCAGCTTCCCAAACCCTTCCAGATCCACGCACTCAACAGCAGCGACTGGCGATTGTCCTCGGACTGGGAGCGCTTCAATTACACGGCAGATTGATCCGTGACGCGCCTGCTCCGGTATCTCCTCATCGTCGGCGGCGCCGTCGTCAGCATCCTGTTGTTCCTGC
>DATDLO010000139.1:0-2284 GCA_036519215.1 Oxalicibacterium sp. | reverse complement strand
ATTACGTCGATCCGACCGGTTTGTCGAGCGACAACGTGGCGACCGCGCGCGATCTGGCCAAGCTGGTGATGGCAGCACTGCATTACCCGGTGCTGCGCCAGTATTCGACCGATACGCAATACGTCGTCGAACCCAGCGGCCGTTCGCTGCACTATGCGAATTCGAACCGGCTGGTCGCCAATGCCGACTGGGATATCGGCATCCAGAAGACCGGCTACATCACCGAAGCGGGACATTGCCTCGTCATGCAGGCGAATATCAACGAGCGTCCGATCGTGATGATCTTCCTGGATTCCAAGGGAAAATATTCCCGTCTGGGCGATGCGCGGCGTATCCGCAAGTGGCTGGAGAAGGAACCGAAGAACGCTGTTATCGCACATGCATCGCATGCAGTGGAAAGTTGACCGTAGCGATAGCAAGAAAAGACAATAAAAAAGGCGAACTGGGGTTCGCCTTTTTTTATGGTGCGTACGGGTTTGGTCTTGGCACAGACCGTGAAGCTGCGGTTTATCGGTCGCTTGGTTGTCACGCAATCGCCATTCAATCCTCACTCAATAACTACTTAATCGCGGCCGGGATTGCCGCTTTCCTTGTAGCCGAGCGCTGCTGAAATCTGCCTAGCCGTCGTCATCAAATCCTGCAGCCATGCATCCTGCAAGCGGTCGGCCGGGGCGGAAATCGACAGGCCCGCGATCAGCTTGCCGCTGTCGTCGTAGATGCCTGCAGCCATGCAGCGCACGCCCAGTTCCAGTTCCTCGTTGTCGCGCGCGTAGCCGTGCTTGCGCACCGTGCCGAGTTCGTTTTCCAGTTGCGCCAGATCGGTGATCGAGTTTTTATTGTGACCGGCCAGGCCGGTGCGATGCGCGTATTCCGCGACCATCTTCGGCTCGTCGATCGATAGAAACAGCTTGCCGGTCGACGTCAGGTGCAATGGCGCACGGCCGCCTACGGCACGCACCACCTGCATGCCGGAACGTTCGGAAAAGGCGCGGTCGATGTAGATGATTTCGTCGTTCTGACGTACCGACAGGTTGACGGTCTGGTCGGTCTTGCGGTGCAGGGTGCGCATCAGGTCCATCGCCGCATCGCGTACATTGAGGCGGCTCTTGACGATGTTGCCCAGTTCCAGCAGCCGCATGCCGAGCCGATAGGCGCCGGGCTCGGAGCGGTCGACGAAGCGTTTGAGAACGAGATCGTTGAGGATGCGGTGAGCCGTCGACGGATGCAGGCTGGTCGTGCTGGCGAGTTCTTTCAGGCTGACCGGATCGGGGCAGGCGGCCAGTGCATCCAGCAGCGAGACCATGCGCTCGATGACCTGGATGGAGGTTTTGTCGTCTGTCGTTTTCATGTTTCGTTTGTTGCAAGGCCGTCGCCACGTTATATCACATTGTGAAAGATCGAAAAAGGACGTATTACTTTGGCAAGTGCTTGCCCATACTGAAACGGTTATCGGACCTCAGCATTGCATCGGTAAAAAAACCGGTATAAATCAGTATCGAAACCGGTAGACGGCCAGGTGTTTTAACGCGGCGTTCACGTGAAATCGCGATAATCGTCGTCATCCGTCATGACGCGGCTTGCCGGCTGCGGTGAAAATCTTTTTGTTTGGTGTGCAAAGATGAATATCGATCATTCCGCCGACCGCCCGGTCGACCAGCCTATCGGCGTGCAGCCGATCAGCGAGTTCAAGAGCAAAAGCGGACTCAAGCGGCTGTTTCCTGCGCTGCGTTATTCGATGGCGGGGTTTCGTGCCGCGTGGCACGGCGAACATGCGTTCCGGCAGGAAGTGTGCGTGCTCGTCGCAGCGGTGCTGATCGCTTTCATGTTGCCGGTTATGCCATGGGAACGCTTGCTGATGATCGGCGTTTTCGTGCTGGTGCTGATCGTCGAGCTGATCAATTCGGCGATCGAAGCGGTTGTCGATCGCGTATCGCTGGAGCGCAATGCCTTGTCGAAGAATGCAAAGGATTTCGGCAGTGCGGCGGTGCTGCTGACATTGCTGCTGGCGGCGGCGACGTGGCTGGTGATCCTGTGGCCGCATTTTTTCGGACGGTGATTCGAACAGACGAATTTGCAATGGCAAACAAAAAAGCCGGTGAGATGTTCACCGGCTTTTTCATGCCCATCCAGTTTGTTTGTTCTCTTATTTGTTCCGCTCTATCCATTGCACGAATGCATTGAGGAACTTGCCCATGAACTGGATCGTGGAGGCATTGGTCAGTTCGCCCTTGTCGTCGAACTGATCGCCCGCATTGCCGATATAGGCTTCCGGTTGCGCCATCGT
>DATDLO010000138.1:0-5591 GCA_036519215.1 Oxalicibacterium sp. | reverse complement strand
AGCGCGGCACGGATATCGATCGATATCCGTGCCGTACCGTTATTTCTTGGCTTTCTTGGCCTTGTTGGCGATGCGTGCCAGATAGTCGGCTTCGGTTGGCAGATCGCCGCCGCCCTCATAACGTGAGACGAGGCCGTCCTGAAAATAGACAGTCACGCGGCTGGTCGTGATTTCGCCATTACCCTTTTGCAGGCGGAACGCGTAATCCCAGCGGTCGGCGTGGAAGATGTCGTTCAGCAGCGGTGTGCCGAGCAGGAAGGTAACCTGATCTTGCGTCATGCCCGGTTTCAATTGGGCAATCATTTCACGCGAGACGAAGTTGCCTTGCTGAACATCCGGGCGGTAAGGGCGCAGGAAGCCGAGGAAACGTTTTTGTTGCACCGTCTGCACGCCGCTTGCAGTCGCGCCGGCGGCTGCAGCTTCCGGTACGGTGTTTGCGGCGGCGGTTTCTGCGGCAGTAGGTGCAGGCGTCGGTGCGGCAACGGTCTGCGCCGGCGCGTTAGCTGGTGGTGCCGGAGCAGGCGTAGAAGTCGATGCGGCCGTCTTGTCGATTGCCGGTGCGTTTTCAGGCGTGGCTTCGATGACCGTGCGCGCAGTTTCGGATGCGCTTGGTTCCTGTGGCGCCGTTGCTTGAGTGGCCGCTTTTTCTTCGGCGACTGGCGCAGCGGCGGCTTCCTGCCTGGCCGGCTCGGCTTTCGGCTCAGTCTTTTTCCGCGCCATCGGCGCCGGTTCTTCCATCAGCGGATTTTTCGACGCACAGCCTGTGAGCACCGCTGCCAGCGTCAGGCAAAATGCGCCGGCGGCAAGCGGGGAACGGCCGAAATGGAAGCGGGTTTGCATAGGGGGTCTCGAGCGGTTGAGCAATTGGGCGAAAACACTATATGATAAGGCAGATATCCCCAATCTGAACAAGAACATGCCCAACAATCCATCCGAACTGAAAGCCAGCGGACTCAAGGCCACCTTGCCGCGTCTGAAGATTCTCGACATTTTCCACAATGCCGAGGTACGCCATCTCAGCGCCGAGGACGTCTACAAGATGCTGCTGGCCGACAACCTGGACGTTGGCTTGGCGACCGTTTATCGCGTCTTGACGCAGTTCGAACAGGCAGGCCTGCTGCAGCGCAACCATTTCGAAACCGGCAAGGCCGTATTCGAACTGAATGAGGGTTCGCACCACGACCATCTGGTCTGCTTGGATTGCGGCAAGGTCGAGGAATTTTTCGACGAGGAAATCGAGCGCCGTCAGGTTCGCATTGCACAGGAATACGGTTTTGAGATCGCCGACCACGCGCTGGCGATTTACGGCCACTGCAAGGATTGCCGCAAGAAAAAGAAATAACGCAGAAATAACTGCAGAAATAAACCAATCAGGCCTCGCCTGAAAGAAAAAGCCGCCGTTCGCAGGAACAGGCGGCTTTTTTCATGGCCGGTTCGGCTGGGCCGATCGGATCGGTTTCAGCCCGGCGAATGGCTGAGCGCGTTCGACAGCAGCTTGGCGGTGATATCGACGATCGGGATCACGCGTTCGTAGGCCATGCGTGTCGGGCCGATCACGCCCAGTGTGCCGACCACCTTGCCGTTGACCGTGTACGGCGACGTAACGATGCTCATCTGGTCGACCGGCACCAGATTCGATTCGCCGCCGATGAAAATCTGCACACCGTTGGCGCGATTGGAAATATCCAGCAGCTGCATCAGGCTGGTCTTCTGCTCGAACAGTTCGAACAGCTTGCGCAGCGACACCATGTTGGACGACAGCTCGGACACGCTCAGCAGATTGCGTTCGCCCGAAATGACGACATCGTCGGAACTGTCGTTCATCGCATCGCTGCCGGCTTCGACGGCAGCCTGCATCAGGCGCGTCATGTCGTCCCGCAACTGTTGCAACTCGCCCTGCAGGCGCAGGCGCACGGCGTCGAAACTCAGTCCGCCATAGTTCTGGTTGATGTAGTTGGCTGCCTGCACCAGTTGCGACGGCGAATAATCGACGTCGGTCAGCAGCAGCCGGTTCTGCACATCGCCGGAAGGCGTCACGATGACGAGCAGGATGCGCTTTTCGGACAGCCGCAGGAAGTCGATCTGCTGGAATACCGATTCGCGGCGCGGCGTCATCACGATGCCGGCGAATTCGGACAGCGACGACAGGATCTGCGCGGCGTTGGAAATGATCTTCTGCGACGAGCCGGTCTGCATTGTCGTCTGCAGTTTGGTTTCGACCGCGCTTTCGTCGATGCTCTGCACGGTCAGCAGCGTATCGACGAAGACACGATAGCCGCGTGGCGTCGGGATGCGGCCGGCCGAAGTGTGCGGACTGGCGACGAAGCCCATCTCTTCCAGATCGGCCATCACATTGCGGATGGTGGCTGGCGACAGGTCGAGTCCGGAAATGCGCGAAAGCTCGCGCGAACCCACCGGCTGGCCGTCCGCGATATAGCGTTCGACCAGGGCTTTCAGCAGAGTTTGTGCGCGCTTGTCCAGTTGCATGATGAGGCTATTGTAATGAGCTGGCGCGGAAAGCGGAATGCCGATTATTTTTTCCGCAGATTTCGTGGAGCGCGCGCTTGCCGAAATGACAAATCGATTGCCCCGTTTTGCATGTGCGTTCAGGAAGTCCGGTGGCGCGCGTTCAGCCAGTCGTGCACTTCATGCAGCGTGACGCAACTGGCGGCTGGCACGATATGGCCGGACAGGGTGCGGGCGAAACGGTTCATCCAGACCGCATGCAGGCCGGCATTCTGCGCGCCTTGCACGTCGAGCAGCGGATCGTCGCCGACATAGAGCGTTTCGTGCGGTGCGACCGACAGGGCATCGCAGGCGGCAAGGAAAATTTCCGGATCGGGTTTGGCACTGCCGAACTGATGGGCGGCGAGCGAAACGCGGAAGTGATGCGCCAGCCCGATCGTCTGCAGGTCGGCAAAGCCGTTGGAAACGGAGCCGAGCAGGTAACGTTCGCCCAGCAGCGCCAGCGCCGGCGCGACGTCGTCGAACGGTGTGACCGCATTGCGCGCTTCGGAAAATACCGTCATCGCCTGTTCCATGCGCGCCGCATCCTCGCCGCATAGCGCGCAGGCATGTGTCAGCGTCGCATGGCGCAGCGCCCACAGGTCGAAACGGTAGCGCGGATCGGTGGCTGCCAGTTCGTCGCGCAGTGCGCGCAACTCGGCAATGCTGAACCGGCGCGGAATGCCGGGCGCGTGCAGCCCCAGCCAGTCGTGCAGCGCGGTTTCGGCGCGCAGGATGACGGCTTCCAGCGGCCACAACGTGTCGTCCAGATCGAACAGGATGGCGCGGATCGGCGTGTCGGAAGATAAGGTGGCGGGCAAGGCGGAAGGTTGCGGCATGATCAGTTCTTCGCGGAATGCATAGTGCAATCGAAGGGGGAATTATGGTCTAATCAGCGGCATCATGCCGTCCACACCACATTCTTATACTGCCGCCTCTTTCAAGACCGTTGCCATCTTCGCCAAGCAGAAGGCCGGTGAAACCTCTCATTCCGCCGACGATATCACGCAGGCGCTGACCCAGATCGCCGATTTCCTGACTGCCACCGGCCATCGCGTCATTTTCGGCGCACAGACTGCGGAGCGCTTCCAGCTGAGCGGCGAGATCATGACGCTGCCCGATATCAGCGAACTCGCCGACGTCGCCATCGTGGTCGGCGGCGACGGCACCATGCTCGGCATCGCGCGCCAGTTGGCGCCGTACGACGTGCCGCTGATCGGCATCAACCAGGGCCGGCTCGGCTTCATGACCGACATCGCCTTCGACGACATGATGCCGTTGCTGCGTGCCATGCTGGAAGGCAAGGTCGTCTCGGAAACGCGCACGCTGCTGCAGGGCTCGATCTACCGTAGCGGCGAGCTGATGCATCACACGCTGGCGTTCAACGACGTCGTGCTGTCGCGCGGTTCGGGTTCCGGCATGATCGAATTGCGCGTGCACGTGGATGGGCTGTTCATGTACAACCAGCGTTCCGACGGCTTGATCATGGCGACGCCGACCGGCTCCACCGCGTATGCGCTGTCGGCCGGCGGTGCGTTGATGCATCCGCGCCTGAACGGCATCATCCTGGTGCCGATTGCGCCGCATGCATTGTCGAATCGTCCGATCGTGGTGCCGGATTCCAGCGAGATCGAGATCGAGGTGGTCGGTGGCCGCGAGAGCAATGTCAACTTCGACATGCAGTCGGTCGCCAGCCTGCAGCACGGCGACCGCATCGTCGTCAAACGTTCCGAATTCACGATCACCTTCCTGCATCCGGAAGGCTGGAATTATTACGACACGCTGCGCGAAAAGCTGCACTGGAACGAATATCCGTCCGTACAAGGGCAGTTAAAATAATCGCGGTCCCGTTCAATCCTTAACCGAATCGTTCCATCGAACATGGTGGAACGTGCGAGCCGGAATCCATTCTTCATGTTGCGTACGCTTTCCATTCGCGATTTCGTCATCGTCGATGCCATCGAGCTTGAATTTTCGGCCGGTTTTTCGGTATTTACCGGCGAAACCGGCGCTGGCAAATCCATCCTGATCGACGCGCTGGCGCTTGCGCTGGGCGGACGCGGCGATGCCAGCGTGGTGCGCGAAGGTGCGGCCAGGGCGGATATCACCGCGGAATTTGCTCTGGACGCCCTGCAATCCGAATTGCAGGGCTGGCTGGCCGCCAACGAATTCGACAACGACGAAGGCAGCATCCTGCTGCGCCGCGTGATCGATAGCGCCGGCCGTTCCAAGGCTTTCATCAACGGCATTACCGCGACGGCGGCGCAATTGCGCGAACTCGGCGAGCAACTGGTCGATATCCACGGCCAGCATGCGCACCAGTCGCTGTTGAAGAGCGATGCGCAGCGCCGTTTGCTGGATAACCAGGCCGGGCTGCAGGATGAGGCCAAGGCAGTCGCTGCCGCTTACAAGGCGTGGCGCGCGCTGGCGAAGCAGCGCGAGGAATTCGAAACGAATGCGAAGAACGTGCTGCTGGAGCGCGAGCGCCTCGAATGGCAGGTCGGCGAACTGGAGAAGCTGGCCGCCAAGCCGGGCGAGTGGAACGAAATCAGCAACGAGCACAGCCGCCTGTCGCATGCCGCCAGCCTGATCGAAGGCGCACAGGATGCGTTGAACCTGATTTCCGAATCCGATACGGCGCCGATGCTGTCGCAGCTGTCCGGCATCACGACGCGGCTGGGCAAGCTGGTCGATCTGGATGCAGGCCTGCAGCCGGCGCTGGATGTGCTGGAACCGGCGCGCATCCAGTTGCAGGAAGCCGTGTATGCGCTAAACGATTACCTGGGCCGCATCGAGCTCGATCCGGCGCGGTTGCGCGAGGTCGAACGCCGGATGGAAGACCTGCACGGCGCGGCGCGCAAGTTCCATGTCGAACCGGATGACTTGCCGCAGGAATTCGATCGCTTGTCCGAGCAGCTGCAGCAGCTGGCCGATGCCAGCGATCTGGACGCGTTGCGCGCGCAGGAAGAAAAACTGAAAGCGGCTTACATGACGGCGGCGCAGAAATTGTCGAAGGCGCGCGCGAAAGCGGCGAAGGCATTGGGTGCGGCGGTCACGACGGCGATGCAGGAACTGAGCATGGCAGG
>DATDLO010000137.1:0-3930 GCA_036519215.1 Oxalicibacterium sp. | reverse complement strand
GCCGGTTTTATCGGCTCCAATTTTGTTATGGACTGGCTTGCGCAATGCGACGAGCCGGTGGTTAATCTCGACAAGCTGACTTACGCCGGCAACCTGAACAATCTGCGTTCGCTGCAAGGCGATGCGCGGCATGTATTCGTGCATGGCGATATTGGCGATGCGGATATTGTGGCGTCGTTGCTGGCGAGACATCGTCCGCGCGCAATCGTGCATTTCGCGGCAGAAAGCCATGTCGATCGCTCCATCCATGGCCCGGCCGCTTTTGTCGAGACCAATATCAATGGCACTTTCACGCTGTTGCAGGCGGCATTGAAGTACTGGTCCGGCCTTGAAGAGGCCGAAAAGACCGCGTTCCGTTTCCTGCATGTTTCTACGGACGAAGTGTATGGTTCGCTCGGCAAAGACGATCCGCCGTTTTCCGAAACGACGGCCTATGCGCCGAACAGTCCTTATTCCGCTTCCAAGGCAGCATCCGACCATCTGGTGCGGTCGTACCACCATACGTACGGTTTGCCGACGCTGACGACCAATTGTTCCAATAATTACGGTCCTTATCATTTCCCGGAAAAACTGATCCCTCTGATGATCGCCAATGCGCTTTCGGGCAAGTCGTTGCCGGTTTATGGCGATGGACAGCAGGTGCGCGATTGGCTTTACGTGGGCGACCATTGTGCGGCGATTCACCGCGTGCTGGAGGCCGGGAGGCCGGGAGAAACCTATAACGTCGGCGGCTGGAACGAGAAGGCCAATCTGGAGGTGGTGCACGTGTTGTGCGATATTCTCGATACGTTGTCGCCTGCTTCACATGGCAACAGCTATCGTACGCAGATCGCGCATGTGACGGATCGCCCCGGTCATGATCGCCGCTATGCGATCGATGCGCGCAAGATCGAGCGCGAACTGGGATGGAAGCCGGCGGAAACGTTCGAAACCGGTATCCGTAAAACCGTGCAGTGGTACCTCGACAACCAGGCATGGGTGTGCGACGTACAATCCGGCGATTACATGCATTGGCTGGAGCGGAATTACAACCAGAGAGACAGCCTGCCGGGAGCAGGCGAAGCACAGAAGACAGCATGAGCCAGCCTTCCAACAAAGCCAACGCTCGCAAGGGCATCATTCTCGCCGGCGGCTCCGGCACGCGCCTGTATCCGGTGACGATTTCGATCTCGAAGCAATTGCTGCCGGTTTACGACAAGCCGATGATCTATTACCCGCTCACCACGCTGATGCTGGCGGGTATACGCGACATCCTGCTTATTTCGACGCCGCAGGATACGCCGCGCTTTCGCGAACTACTGGGCAATGGCAGTCAGTGGGGAATCAACCTGCAATACGCGGTGCAGCCTTCGCCGGATGGTCTGGCGCAGGCTTTTATCATCGGGCGGGAATTCGTCGGTAATGATCCTTCGGCGTTGATCCTGGGAGATAACATCTACTACGGCCATGCATTTGATCGGCAATTGCAGCAGGCGACGCAATCGGCCGAAGGCTCGACCGTGTTTGCTTATCACGTGCAGGATCCTGAGCGATATGGGGTTGTAGAGTTCGATGGCCAACAACGCGCGGTCAGCATCGAGGAAAAACCGGTTGCACCAAAATCCAATTATGCGGTGACTGGACTGTACTTCTACGATAACCAGGTGTGCGATATCGCGGCGTCGATCAAACCGTCAGCGCGCGGTGAACTGGAGATCACCGATGTCAACCGGCATTATCTTGAACGCGGTCAATTGAACGTGGAAGTCATGGGTCGCGGCATGGCCTGGCTGGATACCGGCACGCACGAATCGCTGATGGAAGCAGGGCAGTTCATCGCGACCATCGAAAATCGGCAAGGATTGAAGGTTGCTTGTCCGGAAGAGATTGCGTTCCGCAAGGGATACATCGATGCGGCGCAACTGGAGAAGTTGGCCGAACCGCTGAAGAAGAACGGCTATGGCCGCTATCTGCTGCGTATTCTGACGGACAAGGTGTTTTGAAATGAATGTAATACGTACGGAGATCCCCGATGTGCTGGTGATCGAACCGAAGGTGTTCGGTGACGACCGGGGATTTTTCTTCGAGAGTTTCAACGAGGCGCGTTTTGCCGAAGCGGTGGGCAAGACGATTACCTTCGTGCAGGACAATCATTCCCGCTCAGCACGCGGCGTGCTGCGTGGTCTGCATTACCAGATCAGGCAGCCGCAAGGAAAGCTGGTGCGTGTGGTCGCCGGCGAGGTTTTTGACGTTGCCGTCGATCTGCGCAGGGACTCGGCTACATTCGGCCGCTGGGTGGGCATGACGTTGTCTGCGGAGAACAAGCGCCAGATGTGGATTCCAGAAGGTTTCGCACACGGTTTTATCGTAACCAGCGATTCGGCGGAATTTCTCTACAAGACGACCGATTACTGGGCGCCTGAGCATGAGCGCTGCATCGCATGGAATGATCCGGCAATCGGCATCGTCTGGCCGGTCGATGGTGAACCTATGCTGTCCGACAAGGATAAGCGTGGCGTGTCGCTGGCCGATGCGGAGGTCTTTGCGTGAAGATTCTGCTTACCGGCGGGAGCGGCCAGGTCGGCTATGAACTGGAACGCTCGTTGCAAGGACTGGGCGAAATCATTGCGGTAGACCGGGCGCGCATGGATCTGGCGAACTTGGAGCAGGTGCGGGAAGTGATCCGTTCGGTCCGCCCAAAATTGATTGTCAATCCGGCTGCCTATACCGCAGTCGATCTGGCCGAGAGTGAGCCGGAGCTGGCGATGCGCGTCAATGCTGAAGCGCCGGCTGTCATGGCGGAAGAAGCGAAGAAACTTGGTGCGGCGCTGATCCATTATTCGACCGACTACGTTTTCGATGGCGCCAAGACTGCTGCGTATGTCGAGGACGATGTACCGAATCCGCAGAATGTCTATGGCCGCAGCAAGCTGGCAGGCGAGCAGGCGATTGCCGCGAGCGGCGTGCCGCATATCGTTTTGCGCACCAGCTGGGTGTATGGCATGCGTGGACGAAATTTCCTGCGTACGGTGCAGCGTCTTGCGCAGGAGCGCGACGAATTGCGTATCGTCGCAGATCAGTTTGGTGCGCCGACCTGGTGCCGGACGATCGCCGAAACGACCGCGCACATTGTCATGAGGCTGCAGTCCGTTTCGCGCTCAGCGGGAAATACGGATATTGCAGAGGATGTCTGGCACGATTATTCCGGGCTCTATCACCTGACGGCGCAGGGCAGAACCAGCTGGCACGGTTTTACGCAGGCGATCGTCGATCATGTCTCGACGGCACGGAAGCCTGTCGTGACGCCGATTGCGACGCAGGATTATCCGCTGCCGGCCAGACGGCCGCAGAATTCGGTTCTGTCGTCCGACAAGTTGATGCGGACCTTTTGCGGGCTTCCCGATTGGCAGACGGCATTGCAGCTTTGCCTGGATGCATGAAATAAGCCGGGCGCTTGCCTGAGCCGATCAATTCCTCCATCTGCTCCCTCTATGCCGGCTGGCACGGCAGCCCCTTGGCCGGAAAAAGTGTACCCTTCCGTTCTTTGTCCAGAATGACACCATGATGTTGACAGGTTGTATCCACCGTATCGCTGCCCTTGCGCTTGTAATGACGCTGGCAGGCTGTTCCTTTCTTTCCAGGCCACGGCCGGAACCCGTGCCGTCCTTGCCGGCGGTACAGCCGGAAGCCGTCGCGCCGGTAAAAACGAAAATCGCCCTCGTACTGGGCGGCGGTGCTGCACGCGGTTTCGCGCATATCGGTGTGATCAAGGTGTTGGAGTCGCAAGGCATCGTGCCGGACATGGTGGTAGGCACCAGTGCCGGCAGCGTGGTTGGTGCGCTCTATGCAGCGGGCAACAACGGCTTTGCATTGCAGAAGATGGCGATGAAAATGGACGAGGCAGCGATTTCCGACTGGTCCGTGCCGTTCTTTTCCACTTCCAGCGGCGTG
>DATDLO010000136.1:0-6456 GCA_036519215.1 Oxalicibacterium sp. | reverse complement strand
ATGGGACACAGGCGCGGCAGAAGCGGGCGGTGTATTCGGCGTGGCCGGCGCAGGGGAAGGCAGTGCTGGCGTGTCGGTGTTCACGATTCCAGCCAGTCGGATTCCTTGCCGAGCGCGGCGGCAATGCGTTGCCAGCGGACGGGCGCGGTGGCGTCGACCTGATTACTGGCGGTTTCGACACGGCAGCCGCCGCGATCCATGTGCGGATCTTCGACGACGCGCCAGCCGGCGGTGCTGATTTCGTCGCCCATGTGTTCGGCGACCAGAACCGCATCTTCCGGATGCAGGTGCAGCAGTGCAGGCTGCTGCAGCGTCGGCAGGTAGTGGATGGCTTCGCGCACGACCGGAACCACCAGCTCAGGGCGAATCTTCAGCGCGGTTTTCAGCATCGCCTTGGCGAGATCCAGCGACAGATCCAGCATGTCGGCGGCGATCAGTTCATTGGCGCGAGCGACTTCGGTGCCGAAGGTTTCGGCGATCTGTCGCAGCAATTGTCTTTCCTGTTCGGCCTGCAGGCGGCCTTCGGCGATGCCCGCGGTGCGACCGTCCTCGATACCGGCCTTGCGTCCTTCGGAAAGGCCGGCGGCATAGCCTTCGGCGCGTGCTTCTTCGCGGTCTTCATCGAGCTTGCGGGCGATTTCCGCCAGGCGCTCCTTTTCGGCGGCAGCGGTAGCGAGCGCGTGTTCCATTGCAGCATTGTTCGTCGCGAGCATTTCCTGCTCGCCGAACGATTCCATCTCCCATCGCTGGTAGGCGGACTGCTTTTCCTTCGGGATGACGTTAGACATAAGCATCTTCTGCTCCGCCAAGCGTCAGTTGGCCTTCGTCCGCCAGACGGCGGATGATCTGCAGGATTTCCTTCTGGTTCGATTCGACTTCGGACAGGCGTACCGGTCCTTTCGATTCGAGATCCTCGCGCATCATTTCGCCTGCCCGCGACGACATGTTCTTGAAGAACTTCTCGCGCAGTTCCGGCGTGGCGCCTTTCAGCGAGATGATCAGCGTCTCGGATTGCACTTCGCGCAGCAGCAGCTGGATGCCGCGATCTTCGATGTCGAGAATGTTTTCGAACACGAACATTTCGTCCATGATCTTCTGCGCCATGTCGGCATCGTAGTTCTTCAGGTTGGACATGACCGAAGTTTCGCTCTCGCCGCTGAAATAGTTGAGGATTTCCGCCGCAGTGCGGATGCCGCCCATCGGTTTCTTCTTCAGGTTTTCGTTGCCAGTCAAAAGCTTGGTGAGCACTTCGTTCAGTTCGCGCAGCGCGGTCGGCTGCACGCCATCCAGCGTGGCGATACGCAGCACACAGTCGTTGCGCAGACGTTCGGTGAAATGTTCGAGCACTTCGCTGGCCTGATCGCGTTCGAGGTGAACGAGGATGGTGGCAATGATTTGAGGATGTTCGTTGCGCACAAGGTCGGCGACCGATTGCGCATCCATCCATTTCAGGCTTTCGATGCCGCTGGAATCGCGCCCGCCGAGAATGCGGTTGATCAGCGAGGCAGCCTTGTCGTCGCCCAGCGCCTTGGTCAGCACGTCCCGGATGTAATCGTCGGAATCGAGGCCCAGAGCAGTGTTCTTTTCGGTCTCCGCGCGGAATTCGCTGAGCACTGATACCAGTTCTTCACTCTGAATCGCCTTCATTGTCGACATCGCTGCGCCGAGCTTTTGCACTTCGCGCGGGCCGAGATACTTCATAACTTCGGCCGCCTCGTCGGCACCGAGCGCGAGCATCAGTACCGCTCCCTTATGTATGCCGTTATCAATCATTTCCCACCCACGCCTTCACGATGTTTGCGACGACCTTCGGATCCGAGCGCGCCAGTTCCTTGGCCGCTTCCAGATTCTGCTGGTAGGTGTGCTGCTGCACGCCCATCGGGCCGAGATCCTGCTCGATTTCCTGCATCTTTTCCGCGTCTTCATCGGCCGTTTCATCGGTCAGCGACAGCGGTTCCGGATTCAGCTTGTTGAGCATCGGCTTCAGGACCTTACGGTACAGAATCAGCAGCACGATGCCAAGCAGAACGTATTTGGCGGCCTGGATTGCCATATCGATCATTTCAGGCCGTTTCCACAACGGCGGCAGCGGTTCTTCATGCGCGGTGGCGAACGGGCTGTTGACGACGTTCAGCGTATCGCCGCGGTCCTTGTTGTAGCCCATCGCTTCACGCACCAGATCGGTGATCTGCGCCTTTTCGGCATCCGACAGTGGCTGCAGGCTGGACTTGCCGTCCTTGCCGGTGACGCGCTTGTAATTGACGACCACGGCAACCGACAGGCGCTTCAGGCCGCCCATCGGCTGTTGCACGTAGCGCACGGTCTTGTCGACTTCATAATTGGTCGTGACATCGCGTTGCGTCGGCGTGGATTGTGCCTGTGCATTGGCAGCGGCCGCTGCGGCACCTGGCGTTCCCGGTGCTGCCTGTCCGCCTTGCGCTTGCGCGGCCTGGGCGGCGGCCTGCTGGGCCGGCGTCATCGGCGTGCCATCCGGATTCAATGGCGGCGCGGTCAGCGGCGCGGTGGCGGCCGGTGCCGGCTGGTTGGTCAGCGCACCCGGCACGCCGGAAGCGGTGGAGCCGCCATTGCTCGCTTCGCTGGTCTGCTGGCTGCGGATGGTCGCGCTGTTGGGCATCTGGTTCGGCTTGTAGATCTCGGCCGCCTGTTCGCTGGTCGAGAAATCGACGTCTGCCGTCGCTTCGGCACGGACGTTGTTCTGGCCGACGATCGGCGTGATGATCGATTCGATGCGCCTGACGATATTGTTTTGCAGCTCCTGCACGTATTTCAGCTGCGACGGATCCATCGTGTTGGTGCCGGCGGGCTTGTTGTTTTCGGACAGCAGGTTGCCGGCCTGGTCGACGATGGTGACATTCTTCGGCGACAGCTCGGGCACGCTGCTGGCGACCAGATGAACGATGGCGCTCACCTGCTGTTGATCGAGGATGCGGCCCGGATGCAGGTTCAGCAGCACGGATGCGGTCGGTTTCTGCTGATCGCGCACGAAGACCGAAGCCTTCGGAATCGCCAGATGCACACGCGCTGCCTGCACGGCGGAGATCGACTGGATCGAGCGTGCCAGTTCGCCTTCCAGCGCGCGCTGGAAGTTCACCTGTTCGAGGAATTGCGAGATGCCGAGCTTCTGGTTTTCCATCAGCTCGAAGCCGACGTTGCCGCCTTTCGGCAGGCCTTCGGCTGCCAGCTTCAGGCGTACCTCGTGCACGCGGTCGGCCGGCACCAGGATGGCGGTGCCGCCTTCGGCGAACTTGTAGGGGACGTTGGCTGCCTGCAGCGAGGCGACGATGGCGCCGCCGTCGCGGTCGGAGAAATTGGAGAAGAGCACGCGATAGTCCGGCTTCTGGCTCCACAGCACGATGCCGATCATGATCGAGATGACGGCGGCGACGCCGGCCATCAGCAGGAAGCGCTTGCCGTTCGGCGAACGCGCCATGTCCATGAACGCGCCGGCGGGCGACACAGGGCGTGCGCCGGCAATGTCCGGCGTCAGGTTGCCTTCGTCGGCGACGACTACTGCCATGATGCGACTCCTGTCAGGCTGCGGTCAGATGCGTATGAATTCTTCATGGGTAAGCTCGCTGTTCAAACTTTTTTCCGTAGCATGGATTGTCGATGCTTCGAGGAAATTCAATCGGAAGAACAGAGCGGGGTTTTCATGGCTTATCAGACCGTTTCGCACGGCGACGCATGATAACTTGGCAGGGTAGTCGGTTGCCGCTGAGCAGCCGGGAAAACGCAATACAAACAAGGCAGTACAAGCAAATGTGGCGGAAATTATAGCCGCTCCCGCAACGATGGAGAATACGATGAAGGTCAACGGGATCGATTCAAGCGCGATCCAGGCAATGGTGGCGCAACTGAAGGCGACTGCAGCGCGTGCACACCAGCCGGCGCAGCCGCTGGAAGGTACGAAGGCGATCGAGCAGTCTGCCGCCAAGGTCGATTTTTCGCAGGCGTTAAAGTCGTCGCTGGACAGCGTCGCAGCGGCGCAGAATAGCGCCAATCAACTCGGGGAACGCTTCACGATGGGGGACGACAAGGTCAATCTGTCGGATGTGATGATCTCGATGCAGAAGGCAAGCATCTCGTTCCAGGCCACCGTCCAGGTGCGCAACAAGCTGGTGTCGGCTTATCAGGACATCATGAACATGCAGGTCTGATTTTGCAGATCCGGTTTCTGCGGGTTTTGCCGCAGCGGCTGGCGGTGCAATGCCGTTCGCCGTCGAGCTATCAACACGTCAGCCCAGGCCGGTCGCCTTCGCGTTCTGGTCTCTTTCCAGTTTGGTAATGTATTTCTGCACGGCCGCCAGCGTGCCGTTGGACGGTTCCACGAACGCGCATCCGATGCGGTTGACGTTCTTGCCGTTGGTGAGCGCCAGTTCCATGTGATTGCGGACCTGCAGTGCAACCGTGACCGGGTTGCCGGGCAGGTCGATACGGCAGTTATCGTAGATGCGGCCGCTGGTCGTATCGAGCATCTTCTTCTCATCGACCATCGAAATGCCGCCGCCGCTGATGTTGTAGAGCGTCGTGACGACCGATGTTTGCTGGCCGTTTTCAGTGAAAGAGACTGTACACAGGATAGGTGTAGTAACGGGCGTCGGCACGCGATAGAACTCGCGGCGCTGTAGCCGGACTGCGTTGTCGGGTAGGGGAACGATGAAGGCCGGCAGGTTTTCGTACTGGCAGCTTTCCGCCTGCGTTGTCGAGAACAGGATGCGAATATTGTCGAGCACGGTTTCGAACGACAGCTTGTCGCTGTCGAGCACGCGATGATTCATCGTCGCGGTCGGTGCGACGTCGAGGATCATCGTATCGTTTGTGTCGTCGACATCCAGAATCGATGTGACAATCGTATCGTGGCCCCGGTTGAGAATCATCCTGACCAGTTGATTGCGGTCTCTGAGGGCGCGCATCAGGGTGAGGACTTCCCGGCGGGAAGTCACCCGATATTGGCTCAGATTGTCTTCTTCGTAATTGCTCACAAACGTCATCTTATTTCTTCAACCAAGGCATCGGGCGCGATTCCTTGCCGCCCGTCATCATACATTGCCGCCGCGTTGTTGGGCAGCCTCGACGCGATACAGCCACGCCAAAAGTTCGGCTACTGCGCGGTATAGTGCAGGAGGAATCTGGTCGTCCAGTTCGACCTGCATCAACAATGAAACCAGTTCCTTCGATTCATGAATGGCAACGCCATGTTCCTTCGCCCGTTCGATGATCTGTTCGGCCACCATGCCGCGTCCCTTGGCGACGACGCGCGGCGCGGTATCGCCATTGTTGTAGGCGATGGCGACGGCATTGGACGGCGGCGTGGGCTTTTCCATCATTCGGTGCGCGGCTGCTGTTCACGTTCATGTTCAGGTGCATGGTTCGGTTCCGGTTCCGACGCTTGTTCGGATTCATGCCGGACCAGCAGTGAATCTAGCGTGGTACCGGCAGCACCCAGCGCATCGGCCAGCAGGCTGCCGTAATTGCGCAGCGTACCGGCCGTGTCTGCATCGGCCGTGCGCACGTTGACCTGAACATGTTCGCCGACCAGGCGGATCGTCGCGGAAACCGCACCCAGCGTCGGCAGAGAAAAACGCACCGTGCTTTGCCAGGCGGCTTCGGGCTGCGGCTCTTCTTCACTCTTGCGTTGCGGCGTCTCGTCCGAGATTTCCCATTCGATCGGCTGTCCGGGAAACAACTGCCCCTGCCACAGGATGCGCCGCTGTTCGAGTGCATCGAGCTGCAGGCTGACGAGACGGATGCCTTCGTTGCCGTTGGCATCTGGCGTCTTGCTAGTGGCATCGCGGCTATCGATGGCTGCCGTCAGCGCATGTTCTTTCAAGGTAGCGATCGTGCGTGTTTCTGCATCGGTTGCCTGCGGACGCGCACCGACCCATTCGCGCAGGTTGGCAGCAAGGCGGACCAGATCGCTGCGCAGACCTTGTTGCGCCTGGTTCGCCTGCGCATCCTTGCCGTCCTGCGGCAACGGTGTGGCGGGCAACGGCGTGTCGGTGCGCTTGGCAGCCGGTTCGCTCTGTAGTTGGGTGAAGGTGCGCGTGCCGTTGGCCCATTGTGCGACATGGGATTCGTAGAACAGGCCGCTGAAGGTCATCGCATGCTGCAAGGCCTGGGCGATCTGCGGTGCCGTCGCGCCGGCATCGGCCAGCAGCGGCGTCTTGCCGACCAGAGACGTCGGCGGCGCGCCATCCTGTCGGGCCAGCTGCAGCAGATTGCCAATCAGACGGCCGGCATTGCTGAGCGATGCCGTGGCGCCGGCTTCGCTGCGGCCGAGCAGGAAAGTGGGGCGGGGCTGCGTCGCCAGTAACGTCAATTCCAGCGTGTCGCCGGCTTTCGTACCGGGCGGCAGCTTGACGTTGGCGAGCGCATTGTCGACCTTGATCAGATAGGAGCCGTTGGCGAGGCGCGACAGCACCTGCGCCTGGAATT
>DATDLO010000135.1:0-2337 GCA_036519215.1 Oxalicibacterium sp. | reverse complement strand
TACGTGCGGTCATCGCCTACGAAAGGAACGCGCATCGCGACGACATCCGGCTGCTGGGCGCACGCTATCTCATCGGCCCCGCCGAAATCATGGGCTCCTGTGCACGCAACCGCCTGCGCGGAAGCGAACCGGAAGATACCTGCGTGCTGGCAGGCACCTATACCGTCGATCGGCATACGATTCGTGCCGGGTATGGGCATAATCGTCTCAACGGCGATCACAAGCTCAGTGCCGGCTACATCTATGCTTTCTCTCGCAACGTCACAACCTATGTCGATCTGTATCAAGATCATCGGACGGAACAATACAAGGGAATGGCCATCGGCATGACCTATTCGTTCTGATCGTCGCCGAAGAAGAACACGCTGTCGTCGCAGGCATGTCCACATAAAAAGAAAGGAAAATCCATGCAACTGATCTTCTCGGCTGGATCCATACTCATCGTCGTCCTGTGGGGCATCTTTTCGCCGTCGTCGCTCGGCAGCTTCTTCGATTCCGCGCTGGCAATCACGACCAAAAATTTCGGATGGCTGTATTTGTGGCTGGTGCTGGCGCTGGTCGTTTTTGCACTGTTCCTTGCCTGCAGCCGATATGGCAATCTGAAACTCGGCGGCGAAGACGACGACCCCGAGTTTTCGCTGCATTCGTGGTTTGCCATGCTGTTTTCCGCCGGCATGGGCATCGGCCTGGTGTTCTGGGGCGTGGCCGAACCCGTTTCGCATTATCTGATTGCTCCTCCCGGCATCATTCCCAGTACGCCGGAAGCCGCCAACGCCGCAATGCGCTACAGCTTCTTCCATTGGGGCCTGCACCCATGGGCTATTTATGGTGTGGTTGCACTGGCAATCGCCTTCTTCCAATATCGGCGCGGCAGTGCTGCACTGATCAGCGAATCGACGCGTACCCTGCCATGGCGGCCGATCCAGCGAATGTCCAGCCTGTTCAATGTGCTGGCAGTGATTGCCACCGCCTTCGGTGTTGCCGCCTCGCTCGGCATGGGCGCGCTGCAGATCAACAGCGGCTTGCACACTGTCTTCGGCATACCCATAGGCACAACGGCGCAAGTCTGCATCATCGTCGTGACGACGGCATTGTTCATCGCATCGGCAGTCAGCGGCGTGGACAAGGGCATCCGGCTGCTTTCCAATTTCAACATGATATTGGCTGCCCTGCTGGCCCTGACCGTGTTTCTTCTCGGTCCGACCATCACCATCATCGACACGCTGACCAACACGCTGGGTTCCTACCTGAGCGAATTCATTCGCATGAGCCTGCGCATGACACCTTTTCGCGAAACACAATGGGTCGGCGGATGGACGCTGTTCTATTGGGCCTGGTGGATCTCGTGGTCGCCGTTCGTCGGCCTGTTCATCGCGCGCGTATCGCGCGGCCGCACGATACGCGAATTCATCCTCGGCACCGTGCTGGCACCGACGTTTGCCGCTTTCCTGTGGTTCTCCGTGTTTGGCGGCACGGCATTGCACATGGAAATCTGGCAAGGCGTTCCTATCAGTGAGGCAGTCACCAGCGATGTCTCAACCGCGTTGTTCGCCATGTTTAATGCCATGCCGCTGGGATTGCTGATGTCGATCGTCGCCACGATACTGGTGCTGGTGTTCTTCGTGACTTCGGGCGATTCGGCGACGCTCGTGCTCGGCATCATGAGTTCGGGCGGGGATCCCAACCCTTCGGCACGAATCAAGACGATATGGGGTCTGCTGGTGGCCGGCATCGCCGTCAGTCTACTTCTGGCCGGCGGCCTGCAGGCCGTTCA
Organism: Oxalicibacterium sp.; assembly: GCA_036519215.1. Classification (GTDB taxonomy): domain Bacteria; phylum Pseudomonadota; class Gammaproteobacteria; order Burkholderiales; family Burkholderiaceae_D; genus Oxalicibacterium. Next base: position 563 of record DATDLO010000135.1, on the reverse strand, counting down.
GACGGCAACCATCGTTTTTGCGTTGCCGTTCACCATCGTGATCGTGCTGATGGTGATCGCCCTGTGGTCGGCCATCCGGCACGACTGGAATGAAGAACAACGGCGCGAACGTGAGCTGCGGCGCAAGATGCGCGAGATGACGGCGTCGAAATGAAGCGGGCTTTTCAGCCCTCTTCTGCGTCGTTGGCCTGTACGTCGCTCAGCGATTCCGGCGGCTGATAGCTGGCCAGCAGCGCAGCGCGGCTTTCCGGCGTCTCCAGGCTGATGCGGCCGAGCGCGCCGCTGCGGTAATCCTGCAGGAAGGTATGCGCGGCCTTTTCCAGATCGAAGTCGCCGCCCTTGATGCGGAAGGCGCGCTTCTGCGCCACACCCTCGATGACAGCCACGCCATCCATGCCGTCGGTCTTGAAGCCGTAGCGTGCCGACAGCAGTTGCGGATAGCGCGGCAGCAGGATATCGGCGAGAAAGGTCGCGACTTCTTCCTCGATCAGCGCATTGCTGCCGATCGCGTGACTGGCGGCCAGCATCAGGCCATCGGTCGGATGTTCGATCTTCGGCCACAT